>NZ_JBXASU010000063.1:33645-43171 GCF_058809705.1 Cupriavidus sp. MPR-AND1C
CCCCCCCCCCCCCCCCCCCCCCCCCCCCGCCAGCACCGCTGGTAAAGCCGGTCGTAGCCCGACCCAAGGACTAAGCCCATGTCTGATTCCGCATTCGACGAATCCTCTCCCTTTGCTTCCATCGAAGTCTCCGACCTGGTGGCGGCAGTGGAGGCGCAACTCACCCAGGCCATCGTCGAAGGCCGGCTCCCGCCCGGCAGCCGCATCGTCGAGGCCGACATCGCCCGCCGCATGAATGTCAGCCGCGCGCCGGTGCGCGAGGCGGCCCGGCGGCTGGAGCGCCAGGGCGTGCTGGTCTCGCGCCCGCGCCATGGCTTTGCCGTGCGCACGGTGACGGTGCGCGAGATCGACGACCTGTTCCAGGTACGGCTGAACCTGGAGCTGATGGCTGCATCGCTGGCCTGCAAGCAGGCGCCGGAGGCCGGGCTGAGGCAGCTTTTGGCGATGGTCGAGCGCATGGTGCAGGAGGCCGAATCGCTGCCACAGATCGAACGCGTGGCGCGCGACCTGGCGTTCCACACAGCCATCTGCGAGCTGTCCGGCAATGCTTACCTGCATCGCATGTTCTCCATGATGCAAACGGAGATCCGCATGATCGTGGCGCTGATCGACAGCGTGTACCACGACCCCAAGGCCGTGGCCGAGACCCATCGCCCCATTGCCGAGGCGATTGCGCGGCGCGACGAAGCCGCCGCGCAAGCCGCGGTGCGCTTCCACATCGATGACGCCTGGGTCCACGTCCGGGCGGTGTTCATGCAAAAACAAGGCGCCGCCGAGGTGCCCCCGATGGAGTCCGTCCTATGAAAGTCGTCTACAGCGATCTGCATCTCGACCACGACCCGCACGCGTTCATGGTGCGCGGCAAGATGAAACGCAGCAACGAGCAGCCCGAGCGCGCCCTGCGCCTGCTGGCGGCGGTGCGCGCCGATGGCCACGACGTGATTGCCCCCGCCGATCACGGCCCCGGCCCGCGTGCCGCGATCCACACGCCGGAATACCTGCGCTTCCTGGAAACCGCGTACGAGCGCTGGCAACTGCTGCCCGACGCCTCCGAAGAGGTCTTGCCCAACATCCATCCGTTCCCCGGGCAGCCCTGCACCTATCCCGACAGCGTGGTCGGCCAGGCGGGCTTCCACATGGGCGACGCCGCCTGCTCCATCGGGCCCAACACCTGGCGCGCGGCGGTCGGCTCGGCCGACGTGGCCACCCACGCCGCGCAACTGGTCGCCGACGGCGAGCGCGCGGCCTATGCGCTGTGCCGCCCGCCGGGCCACCACGCTTACGTGGACCGCGCCAACGGCTTTTGCTACCTGAACAACACTGCCATTGCCGCGCAGCACCTGCGCCGCCACCATGACCGCGTCGCCATCCTCGACATCGACATGCACCACGGCAACGGCACCCAGGGCATCTTCTACCGGCGCAACGATGTGCTGACCGTGTCGCTGCATGGCGACCCGATGCTGTTCACGCCCTTCTTCACCGGACACGCGCATGAGCGCGGCGAGGCCGAAGGCCTCGGCTACAACATCAACCGCCCGCTGGCGCGCGGCACCGGCGACGAGGCCTACCTGGCAGCGCTGCGCGACGTGTGCCAGAGCATCCGCGCGTTCGCACCCGGCGCGCTGGTGGTAGCGCTGGGGCTGGACGCGCACGAGCGCGACCCGTACCAGGCGCTGGCCGTCACCACGCCCGGCTTTGCGCTGATCACTGCGGAAATCGCGCGGCTGGGCTTGCCGACGGTGCTGGTGCAGGAAGGCGGCTATCTCTCCGACGATCTCGGGCCCAACCTGTCCAGCGCGCTGCGCGGCTTCGCGAGCGCGGCATGAACGGGCCGGCAAGCGCGGCACTGGCGGGCGCCGATGTGCTTAACGAAGGCTCGCCCGAAGTCCCTGTGACGTGGGCGATGGCGCTGCTCACGCAGCACTACGGGCTGGCGGGCCGGCTCTCCCCGCTGAGCGGCGAGCGCGACCGGAACTTCCTGCTGGAAACGCCCGCGGCAAGCTACATGCTCAAGGTATCCCACCCGGCCGAGCTGCCGCTGGTGGCGGACTTCCAGACCCAGGCACTGCTGCACATCGCCGCAGCCGACCCCGCCCTGCCCGTGCAGCGCATCGTGCCAACCCTGGCGGGCCAGCCATCGCTGATCGCCCAGCCACCCGGTGGCCAGGCGCGCGTGGTCCGCCTGTTCAGCTACCTGCCTGGCATGCCGTTGCCCAAGGCACAGCGCTCGCAAGCGCAGGCACGGGAGCTGGCGCGCACGCTGGCCCGGCTCGACCTGGCGCTGCGCGACTTCCGCCATCCCGCCGGCGAACTGGAGCTGCCGTGGGACATCCAGCGCGCCGAGCGCGTGCGCGGGCTGCTCGACAGCGTCCCGGACGCGGCGCGCCGCGCGCTGGCAAACCGCGCGCTGGATCGCTTTGCCGCCAATGTGCAGCCCCGGCTGGCGCACCTGCGGGCCCAGCCGATCCACAACGACTTCAACATCTATAACGTGCTGGTCGACCCGCAAGACCATGCGTGCATTGCGGGCGTGCTGGATTTTGGCGACATGGTCCATGCGCCCCTGATCGACGACCTGGCCGTTGCCGCCGCCTATCAGGTGGACCCCGCCGGCGACACGATGGCCACGCTGTCTGACTTTGTCGCCGCGTATCACGCGGTGCTGCCGCTGCAAGCCGATGAGGTCGACGTGCTGTTCGACCTGGTGCAGGCCCGGCTGGTGATGGTGGTAGCCATCAGCGGCTGGCGCGCCGCGCGGCATCCGGAAAACGCGCCTTACCTGCTGCGCAACAACGCGGTCTCCTGGGACCGGCTGGCGGCCTGCGACGCGATCCCCACCGAACAAGCACGCTCCGTGCTGCGCCGCGCCTGCGCGATGGCGTGACCACGACACCAAGGAATCCGATGACCACGGCAGCAGCCACCCCTAGCGTTGCAGCACTGACCGAGCGGCGCGCCCGCGTGCTCGGGCCGGCGTACCGCCTGTTCTACGAGGAGCCGCTGCACATCGTGCGCGGCGATGGCGTCTGGCTTTATGACGCCAACGGCGAGCGCTACCTCGATGCATATAACAATGTGGCATCGGTCGGCCATTGCCATCCACAGGTGGTGCAAGCCATTGCCCGCCAGGCGGCGCAGCTCAACACGCACACACGCTACCTGCACGAGGGCATCCTGGATTACGCGCAGCGTCTGCTGGCCACCATGCCGGACGCGCTGGGCCATGCCATGCTCACCTGTACCGGCAGCGAGGCCAACGACCTGGCGATGCGCATCGCGCGCGCCCACACCGGCGCGCAAGGGCTGATCATCACGCGCTTTGCCTACCACGGCGTGACCGCGTCCATTGCCGAGGCATCGCCCTCGCTCGGGCGCTACGTGAAGCTCGGCGACAACGTGCGCACCGTACCGGCGCCGGACAGCTACCGCGTTGTGCCGGCGCAGCTCGGTGCTGTCTTTGCCGAAGGGGTGCGCCACGCCATCGAGGACCTGCGCGCGCATGGCATCCGCCCCGCCGCGCTGCTGGTGGACACCGTGTTCTCCAGCGACGGCATCTTCACCGATCCGCCCGGCTTCCTGAAAGATGCGGTCGCCGCCATCCGCGCGGCCGGCGGCGTGTTCATCGCCGACGAGGTGCAGCCCGGCCTGGGGCGCACCGGCGAGGCGTTCTGGGGATTCCAGCGGCATGGCGTGGTGCCGGACATCGTCACCATGGGCAAGCCCATGGGCAACGGGCATCCGCTGGCCGGGCTGGCCGTGCGCCCCGCAGTGCTGGAGGCGTTTGGGCGCGAGTGCCGTTACTTCAATACCTTCGGCGGCAACCCGGTGTCTGTCGCCGCCGGCATGGCGGTGCTTGACGTCATCGAGCAAACGCAGCTCATGGCGCAGGTGCGGCGCGTGGGCAAGTACCTGCGCGAGCGGCTGGCAGGCGTGGCGGCACGGCGTCCGCTGATCGGCGATATCCGCGGCGCCGGGCTGTTCGTCGCGGTGGAGTTTGTCGAAGACGGCGATGCCGCGCGTCCCGCGACCGCGCGCACTGCGCGCATCGTCAACGGCCTGCGGCGGCGCCACGTGCTGGTTGGTGCCACCGGCGAAGCGGCCAACATCCTGAAGATCCGCCCGCCGATGGTGTTCACCGAAGCGCACGCCGACCTGCTGGCCGACACCCTGGACGCCGTGCTGGCCGAGGTGGAGAACGAGCGAGCGGCCTGAACCTGAACCCGCCCGCCCGCCATCCGGCCAGCAGCCAGGCTAGCGCGCCGCGAGCCTGGCGGCAATGCCGGCCACGTGCCGGCCCTGATACTTTGCGATGGCCAGTTCGTTCTCGCTGGGCTGGCGCGAGCCGTCGGCGGCCGTCAGGGTGGATGCGCCATAGGGTGTGCCCCCCGTGATCTGGCTCATGTCCAGCAGCCGCGCTTCGGCGTAGGGCACGCCGACAATCACCATGCCCTGGTGCAGCAGCGTGGTGTGGAAGCTGGTAATCGTGGTCTCCTGGCCACCGTGCTGGGTGGCGGTGCTGGTAAAGACACTGCCGACCTTGCCCACCAGCCCGCCGCTCATCCACAGCCCGCCGGTCTGGTCAAGAAAATTGCGCATCTGCGCGCACATATTGCCAAACCGCGTGGGGGTGCCGAACAGGATGGCATCGGCGTCGGCCAGCTTGTCCGGCTCCGCCACGGGCACATGGGCGAAAGCCGCCCGGGCGGCCTTGGCGCCACTCTTTTCCAGCACGGCGTCGGGCACCAGTTCCGGCACCTGGAGCAGCGTCACCTCGGCGCCATCGACTTCGCGCGCGCCCGCCGCCACCGCCTCCGCCATTTTGTAGACGTGCCCGTACATGCTGTAGAAGACCACCTGGATCCTGCAAGTCATGACATCCTCCTGAGTGCAATGTGCAATGTGCAATGCCGAATACGAAATCGGGACTTCAGGCCGCGACAGGCCGTCCGTTGAGTCTAGGCGACGCAAACGCGCCGCGCGGTGACTGCCGCGCTTCCCTTCGCATCTTCGCCGCCTACAATAAAAGTCCCTGGCGCATCCGCGCGCGGCACGGGCCCGCCCTGCCGGGGCCAACGTTGGAGTACCGCAATGACAACGGCGTGTGCGCACCTTGCATTGAGCCATCCCGTCACACCCAGCGCAGAAGGCTGCGAGGAATGCCTGCGCAGCGGCGACGAATGGGTGCACCTGCGCTTGTGCCTGTGCTGCGGCCATGTCGGTTGCTGCGACGACTCGCCCAACCAGCACGCCACCCGGCATTTCCTGGCCACGGAACATCCGGTGATCCAGTCGTTCGAGCCGGGCGAAACCTGGCGCTGGTGCTATATCGACAAGCTGTTCATTCCCTGAGGGGTGCCCGGCGCCCGGCGCACGTGCAAGCCAGCCCCCATGCGCCAATCCTGCAAGGAGAATGTCATGCTGTCGACACCCGTTGAAAAGACCGACCATGTACTGGGGCCTGCCTCGGCCCACGTCACGGTGGTCGAATACGGCGACTTCGAATGCCAGTATTGCCGCCTGGCCTACGGCGGCGTGAAGATCCTGCTTGCCCGCTACCACGACCGCGTGCGCTTTGTGTACCGCCATTTCCCGCTGACGGCCTGGCACCCGTTGGCGCAGGACGCCGCGGAGGCTGCCGAGGCCGCGGCGGCCCAGCACAAGTTCTGGCCGATGCACCAGCAGATCTTCGAGCAACATCACGGCATCAAGCCCGCGATGCTGCGGGAGTACGCCGCTACGCTGGCGCTGGACCTGGAGCGTTATGACTACGACATGAAGGCTCACACCTACCTGCAGCGCGTGCGCGAGCACCAGCAAGGCGGCATCGCCAGCCACGTGCGCAGCACGCCGGCATTCTTCGTCAATGGGGCAATACAGGACGTGACGTTCGGCATCGAACACCTGGACCATGCCATTGCCGTGGCGCTGCGTCACTAAGGGGCCAGGCCTGCCCCAACCGGCATGGCCGGTTCAGCGGTGTTGGAATGTGAAGCTGTCGGCGTAGATATGCGCGCCGCTGGCGCCGAGCCCGAGAAAGGTCTCGCGGGCGTCGCAGATCATGTCGGGCGAGCCGCACAGGTAGATGGCGTGCTCCGACAGGTCCGGCAGGTCGGCGGCAACGGCGTGCTGCACGTGGCCGCGCCGCCCGCTCCATGCACCGTCGGCACGCGATAGCACCGGCACGTACTGGAAATCGTAGAGCCGCGCGCCCCACGCCTGGATCTGTTCGTGCAGGTACAGGTCCGCCTGGGTGCGCATGCCCCAGTACAGCGAGACCGGCGGGCAATCCGGATCGTCCATCAGCGATTCGAGGATGCTCTTGATCGGCGCCAGCCCGGTGCCCGTGGCCACCATCACCAGCGGACGATAGTCGTCCTTGCGGAAATAGAAGCCGCCCAGCGGCAGTTCCACGTCGAGCTGGTCGTCGGAGCGCAGTCCCGCCAGCAAGCGCTCGGTGAAGTAGCCGCCGGGAATGCGGCGCACGTGCAGGTCCACCGTGCGGTCCCTGGGAACCGACGCCATCGAGAAACTGCGCGCGATGCCGTCACCGGTAAAGATCTTGAGGTACTGGCCGGGACGGTAGTCAAGCGCCGGCGCCTGCGGCAGCTCCAGCGTCAGGTGCACCACGTCGGCGCTGAGCGGCGCGATCTTGCGGATCACCGCGGTGTGGCGCGCGGGCTCGGCGCATGGCTCGCCCGGGCGCGCGGTGCTGATCACCAGGTCGCTGGTGGGCCGCGCCTGGCACGCCAGCGCAAAGCCCTCGGCCTCTTCTTCCGGGGTCAGGCCCATGGGGTACTCGTCATAGGCCACCGCGCCCTCGACCAGCCTGACGCGGCACGTGGCGCAGCCGCCGAAGCGGCAGTCGTGCGCCATCTGCACATTGGCGCGCAGGGCGCCGTCCAGCACCGATTCGTCGGCATCGACGTCAAACGACTGCTGGGATTCGATGAGGTGGATGCGGTAGGACATGGTGGATTTGGAATGCGTGGGGGGATGGGCTTCTAAACCTAAAACCTAAAACCTAAAGTCAAAGGCAGTTTCACCACCCCTGCGGGGCGGCGACCTACTTTCTTGTCTTGCCAAGAAAGTAGGCAAAGAAGGCGCGCCGGATGGGGCGACACCCCCTCGTCGTCAGCCAAAAAGAGCGGCCGGGACCCAAACTCGCATCGCCTTAAGGCGATACTCAGACATGGGTCCCTCTTTTCCGCTCTTTTTGCCCGCCGACGAGGCGCCCCATACGGCCTGGTACACCTACGCCGCTCGCTTCGCATCGCTGGTTTTGAGCGGTGTTTGCGGCTTTTGCCAGGGTCTGGATTTACTTCCTGACCTTTACTTCTTGATATCGGCTTCGGTCAACACCTTCAGGTCGTCGCCGGCCAGCAGTTCCTGCAGGGCGTGCAGCGCTGCCACGCCTGCGGCGGTGTCCTGCTCGCCGTTGCCGCCGCTCAGGCCGATGCCGCCGATGACTTCGCCGTTGACCACGATCGGGAAGCCGCCCACGAACACGGCAAACTTGCCTTCGAAGCTCCACTGGATGCCAAAGGCTTCATTGCCGGGCAGCGCGGGGCCGTTGGGGGCCTGGTTGAACAGGTGGGTGGAGCGCTTGTGGCCGGCGGCGGTGAAGGCCTTGTTCCAGGCGATCTGCGGGCCGGTGATGCGCGCGCCGTCCATGCGCTCCAGCGCCAGCGGGTAGCCGCCGTCGTCGACCACGCAGATCGATTCCAGCACGCCGATTTCCTCGGACTTGCGGATGGCTGCCGCCACCATGTGACGGGCTTCCTTCAGTTCCAGCTTGATGGCTTTTCTCATGTCCTGCTCCTGCTTGTTCCGTTGATGCGGATTGACGGCTGACGATCGACAACTGACGGCTGACGCGTGCGCGCCGGCTCAGCAGCCTCGATAAACGGTCTTGATCTGGGTGTAGAACTCCAGCCCTGCCCGGCCCGACTCGCGGAAGGTGGAGGTGCTGGATTGCTTGAGGCCGCCGAACGGCGCGTTGATCAGGTTGCCCGTGGTGGTGCGGTTGATCTTGACCGTGCCCGACTGGATGTCATGCGCGAAGTCATGCGCATAGCGTGGGTTGCTGGTCACGATGGCGGCCGACAAGCCGTACTCGGTGTCGTTGGCCTTGGCGATGGCGTCGGCGTAGCTGCTCACCTCGATGATGGCGATCACCGGCCCGAAGATTTCCTCGCGCGCAATGCGCATCTGCTGGGTGACGCCGGTGAAGACGGCCGGCGAGACATAGAAGCCCTTGTCGTAGGGCTCGCCGCCCAGGCGGTCGCCACCGCACAGGTGCGTGGCTTCGGACTTGCCCGCTTCCACATAGCCGAGCACCGTTTCGAGTTGCTTGCGGGTGGCGAGCGGACCCACGTCCATGCCGGGCGTCATGCCGCTGCCGATCTTCAGGGTCTTGACCTTGGCCAGCAATTTCTCCGTATAGGCGGCCTTGACCGAAGCCATCACCAGCACGCGGCTGGTGCCGGTGCAGGCCTGGCCGCTGAGCGACAAGCCACCCTTGATGGTGAGATCCACCGCGCGGTCCAGGTCGGCGTCTTCCATCACGATCAGCGGGTTCTTGCCGCCGAGTTCCATCTGCGTGCGCGTGCTCAGCGACACCGAGCGATGGATATGCTGGCCGGCGGCGGTCGAGCCGGTAAAGGAAATCGCACGCACCGCCGGTGCTTCGGTAATGGCCGCGCCCACGTCGCCGGCACGGCCGGTGATGAAATTGAGCACGCCCTTGGGGATGCCGGCTTCGACAAACGCCTGCGCCAGCCGGTAGCCGCTCAGCGGCGCGTCCGACGAAGGCTTGAACACCACGGTGTTGCCCGCGATCAGCGCCGGGGCAATCTTGCGCGCCGGGATCGACACCGGAAAATTCCACGGCGAGATCACGGTCACCACACCCAGCGGCTCGCGCTGGCTGTAGACGATCATGTCGGGATCGTCCTGGGGATAGGTCTCGCCGGAGAAGGACTGCCCTTCCACGGCATAGAAACGGATGGTCTGCGCCGAGCGCAGCACTTCATCCTTGCTCAGGTTGAGTGCCTTGCCTTCTTCGCGGGTCAGTTCCTCGGCGATCTGTTCGGCGTTGGCTTCCAGGTAATCGGCGGCGCCGTTGAGGATCTTGGCGCGCTTCGAGATGGGGGTCTTCTTCCAGGCGTCGAACGCGGCCGCGGCGGCGGCCACGGCGGCCTGCGCGTCATCCGCGGTCGAGGCCTGGAAACGGCCGACGATATCGCCGGTATCGGCTGGGTTGACGTTGTCGAAGGTGCGCCCGCTGGCGCTCTTCGACCATTCGCCGTTGATGTAGTTGTTGAATTCGTCTGTCTTTGCCACTGCCATGGTGTCCAAGCCTTTCATCCGGTCAGGCCCCGGGCGGGGCCGTCAATGCCAATGCGATGCCGCGATTCCGCCCTGGGGGCGGGCTCAGGCAGCCATGCCGAGTTCAGGCAGGGGGATTTCGTGGGCGACGTAGTCGTGATAGAGGGCGGTGGTGTAGAGCAGGCGCATCTGGGCG
>NZ_JBXASU010000064.1:0-42477 GCF_058809705.1 Cupriavidus sp. MPR-AND1C
AAACAAACCCATCATGCCTAAACGAAGCCCCCCACTCCTCCTCTTCGCCCTCCCGGCCCTGATCGTCTTCTTTGCCTTCTTCTGTCTGCCCATGGCGAAGCTGCTGGCGATCAGCGTCACGGGTGAAAAAGGCGCGAGCGTCTACTGGACCGTCATCTCAAGCGAGCGCTATCTGCACAGCCTGATGGTCACCGTGCTGCTATCGGCAACGGTCACGCTGGCCACCCTGATCATCGCCGGCATCACCGGCACCTTCCTGGAGCGCAACGCGGTGCCCGGAAAGGCGCTGCTGGTCGCCATGCTGACGTTCCCGCTCGCCTTCCCCGGCGTCGTCATCGGCTTCATGGTCATCATGCTGGGCGGGCGCAACGGCCTGCTCGCCATGGTGAGCGACTGGCTGGTGGGAGACCGCTGGACCTTTGCCTACGGCCTGGCCGGCCTGTTCGTCGGCTACCTGTACTTCTCCATCCCGCGCGTGATCCTGACGGTGATGGCAGCCGTTGCCAAGCTCGACACGTCGCTGGAAGAAGCCGCCCGCTCGCTCGGCGCGGGCCGCTGGCGCGTGGTGCGCGACGTGATGTTGCCCGCGCTGATGCCGGCCATGATTTCCAGCGGCGCGATCTGCTTCGCCACCAGCATGGGCGCCTTCGGCACCGCCTTCACGCTGGCCACGCAGCTCGATGTCTTGCCGCTGACCATCTACAACGAGTTCACCAACTACGCCAACTTCGGCATGGCCGCCGCGCTGTCCGTGCTGCTCGGCACGGTCACCTGGGCCCTGCTGGCGGTGGCGCGCTGGTTCTCGGGCGACGCCGTCGCCGCTACTGCCTGAGGCTACCCATGATGACGTCTTCCCGCCGCGGCAATGCCTACTGGCTGCAGCTCGCGCTTACCCTTCTGGTGTGCCTGTTCATGGTGGTGCCGGTGGTGCTGTCCGTGCTCGCCGGCCTCACCAACAACATCTTTGTCGGCGTGTCCAGCGGCCTCACCACGCGCTGGCTGGTAGAGGTGTGGGCGCTCTACCGCAACACCATCTTCCTGTCGCTGGGCATTGCCCTGGCGTGCCTGGCTTGCACCCTGGTGCTGGGCGTGCCCGCGGCCTACTACATGGCGCTGCGGCGCGGGCGCGTGACGCGCCTGATCGAGGAGCTGCTGATGCTGCCGGTGGCGGTGCCCGGGCTGGCCACCGCGCTTGGGCTGATCCTGCTCTATGGCGGCTGGCAGGCATTTCGCACGAGCTGGCTGTTTATCCTCGTGGGCCACGTGCTGTTTACGTTGCCGTTCATGGTGCGCTCGGTACTGGCCATCATGTCGGCCATCGATATCCGCACGCTGGAGGACGCTGCCGCCAGCCTGGGCGCAAACCGCATGCAGCGCTTCTTTACCGTGGTGCTGCCGAACTGCCGCCAGGGCATCCTGGCCGGGGCGCTGATGGTGGTAACGCTGTCGGTGGGGGAGTTCAACCTGACCTGGATGCTGCATACACCCACCACGCAGACGCTGCCCGTGGGGCTGGCCGACAGCTACGCCTCGATGCGCCTGGAGATCGGCTCGGCCTACACCATCGTGTTTTTCTTCATGATCATCCCGCTGCTGGTGCTGATGCAGGGCTTGTCCGCGCTGGGCGCGCGCGCCCGCAAGCACCAGCCGCTTGCCGACGGCGCCGACGCCAGTACGATCCCCGGCACCGATCCGCTCTCCACTTCCGAGGCCCGCCATGCATGAACCGACCACCATCACGCTGCGCCACTGCGGCAAGACCTTCGCCGACGGCACGCTGGCGCTGCAACCGCTCGACCTCGACATCGGCGCAGGCGAAACCGTGGTGCTGCTCGGCCCCTCGGGCTGCGGCAAGACCACCACACTGCGCATCATCGCCGGGCTGGAGTTCCCCGACGCCGGCGGCGTAGTCATGTTTGGCGATAATGATGTGACGCCGCTGCCGATCGAGCAGCGCGGCGTGGGCATGGTGTTCCAGAGCTACGCACTGTTCCCCAACATGACCGTGGCGGAGAACATCGCCTACGGCCTGCGCGTGCGCCGCATCGACGCGGCCGCGCGCCGCCGCCGGGTGGACGAGATGCTCGCCATGATGCACCTGGGGCCGTTTGCCGAGCGGCGCATCGACCAGCTCTCCGGCGGCCAGCGCCAGCGCGTGGCGCTGGCCCGCGCCATTGCCGTGCAGCCGCGCGTGCTGCTGCTCGATGAGCCGCTGACCGCGCTGGACGCAAAGCTGCGCGACGCCTTGCGCGCCGACATCAACCAGTTGCTGCGCAGCCTGCATATCACCGCCGTCTACGTCACCCACGACCAGGCCGAGGCGATGGCGCTGGGCGACCGCATCATCGTGATGGACCGTGGCCGCATCGCGCAGACCGGCACGCCGCAGCAGATCTACCGCGCGCCGGCCAATGCCTTCGTGGCGGATTTCATCGGCACCATGAACCGCCTGCCGGCCGTGCTGGAGGCCGATGCCTGGCGCGTGCCGGGCGGCCTGGTGCCACGCCATGGCACCGCCGCAAGCCTCGCCGCCGCGCCCTCGCCGCGCGCCGAACTG
Organism: Cupriavidus sp. MPR-AND1C; assembly: GCF_058809705.1. Classification (NCBI taxonomy): domain Bacteria; kingdom Pseudomonadati; phylum Pseudomonadota; class Betaproteobacteria; order Burkholderiales; family Burkholderiaceae; genus Cupriavidus; species Cupriavidus sp. MPR-AND1C. The sequence goes on from NZ_JBXASU010000064.1 coordinate 2,558, forward strand.
CTGTTCCGCCCCGAAGACGTGGCGCTGGCACAGGCCGAGGATGCCCACCTGGGCGGCTCAGTCGTCACCGCGCTGTTCCTGGGCAACTACACACGCTTGCTGGTCGACGTGGGCGCGCCGGCGCCGCTTGTCGTCGACACCACCCGGCGCGATGGCTGGCTCGCGGGCGACCGCGTGGGCCTGCGCCTCGATACCGGCCACCTGATCACGCTCCCCGAAGCGCTCGCCGCATGAACACCACCAACGACAACCCGGCCGGCACCTACCTGCTGGCCCACATCACCGACCTGCACATCAAGGCCGGCGGCAAGCTGTCCTACCGCATGGTAGACACCGCAGGCGCGCTGCGGCGCTGCATCGCGTCGCTGCTGGCGGCGCCGCAGCAGCCCGACTCCGTCGTCATCACCGGCGACCTGGTGGACTTCGGCACCGAGGAGGAATACCGCTTCCTGCGCGGCATCCTGCAAACGCTGCCGATGCCGGTGCGGCTCTTGCCCGGCAACCATGATCACCGCGCCACGCTGCGCCGCGTGTTTGCCGATCACGATTACCTGTTCGCCAACGGCGACGGCGACGCGCCGGTTCACTACAGTGTGGAGGCCGGGCCACTACGCCTGGTGGCCTTCGACTGCACGGTGCCGGGAAAGCCGGGCGGCCAGGTCGATCCCGCCGCGCTGCCGTGGCTAGAGGCCACGCTCGCGGCCGAGCCTGGCAGGCCCACGCTGCTGATGCTCCACCACCCGCCCTTTCACACCGGCATCGGCCACATGGACCGGCAGGGCCTGGCGGATGCCGCGCTGCTGGAGGCGGTGGTGCGCAGGCACCCGACGGTCGAGCGCGTGCTGTGCGGCCACCTGCACCGGCACATCACGCACCGCTTTGGCGGCACCATCGCCATGACGGCGCCGGGTCCCGCGCATCAGGTCACGCTCGATCTCGATCCGCAGGCGGCCTCGCGGTTTCGCATGGAGCCGCCCGGCTACCTGCTGCATCAGTGGGATCCCGCCCATGGGCTGGTCAGCCACGCGGCGGTGATCGGTGACTTTGGCGCAGACCATCCTTTCTTCGATGCCGCGGGCAAGCTGATCGACTGACCGGCCGGTCGACCAAGAAGGCAGTGGCACGTCGGCCAGCAACAGGTTGCATCCCCCAGCGGCCAGCCCATCCGGCAACACGAAACCGTGGCCGAAAAAAAACCCACTGCCGGGTGGTAGTGGGTAACAAAAGTGGTATGGGCGAGTCGCGGAAATCACCCATGCCTGCATGGTGACACCAGACGCCCGCAAACAAAATAATCCTTCCGGACTAGTGACCATCCCCGCGCCAAGCCTCCGGCGCCTGCATGCGGCAGGGCCATCTCCCCCGAGCGCCAGCGCACAGGCCATCTGCGGGGCGGTACCCTGCCAGATGCCACTGCGCCCCACCCATTCTTTCCCCTCTTTAGTGGGGAAATGGACAAGCCCACCATAATCGAGTCCAATTTGCCCTGGCGCTCGCGTAGACCGGAGCACAGCGCGTCACATTTTTCTCCACTTGTTCCATCGGCCGCAGCCTGCGCGCCGTGCGCCGGCCACCCCCAATCCATGCTCAACGCCCACCTGCTGCTCATCGACGACCACACCCTGTTCCGCACCGGCCTGCGCCTAGTGCTGGCGGACAGCCCAAGCGTGGCGAGCATCATCGAGGCGGGCTCCGTCATGGGCGCGGTGGAGGCACACCGTGCCGCCAGCGTGGATATCATCCTGCTGGACATCCAGATGCCCGGCCTCAACGGGATCGAGGGCATCAAGGTCTTGCGCCGCCACTTCTGCGCAGCACGCATCCTGATCGTGTCGGGCACCTCCGGACTGGAAACCATTCCCGCCGCCGCGCGCAAGGAAATTGCCGGCTTCCTGCCAAAATCCGCGAGCAGCGTCGAGATCGAAGACGCCATCGCCTCTTGCCTTCGCGGTGACACTTACTTCAACGCCGTCCCTGCCGGCGCCCGCTGCGGCAACCCGGATGGCCATGCCTGCGGCAATCCCTGCCAGGGCTACCAGGCCAGCTCGCTCACGCCGCGCCAGCTCGAAGTGCTGGACCAGCTCAGCCAGGGCCGCTCCAACAAGATCATTGCCCACCATCTGGGACTTTCCGAAAACACGGTGCGCGTGCACGTGGCGGCCATTCTCGATTACCTAGGCGTGGTCAGCCGGGTCGAGGCGGTGCTGGAAGCCCAGCGCCGCGGCCTGGTGCAGACGGGCAGGTAAGCCATGGCGCTTCTCCTCCCCCGCTTTGACGAACCGCGGCTGCTGGCCGCGCAAATGGAACTGATCGACCAGAGCTTCGGCATCGCCATGCTGGGCTGCGCGCTGGCGGCGTTCATCCTGGCCCTTGGACTGGTCCTCGGCGGCGGGCATCCGGGTGCGCTGCCCTGGGCGCTGACAATGGGGCTGGCCTGCGCCGCGGGACATTTCGGGCGGCGCCTGATACCCGAACGCACGGCCGAAGCCCATGCCGGGCGCTACGCGCGCGGCATGACATTGCTGCTGACGCTGATCGGCGCGCTCTGGGGGCTGGCGGCGTGGCTTTACATGGATGTGAAGACGCCCGCGACGGTGATCTGCATCCTGTCGCTGATCGCGGGCATGAGCGCGGCCGCGCTGGCGGTCTTCTCCGCCTGCCTGCCGGTTGCCGTGGGCTTCTTCATCCCGGCCATCGTGCCGGTCTGGGCAGTCTTCATCGTCACCGGCGACGTCGCTTACCTGCCCATGTTCCTCGGCGCGCCGCTTTATCTCATCGTGCTGATGATCTTTGCGCGCAACTATGCGCGCGTGGCACGGCACGGCATTGCGCTGCGCTTTGCCAACGTGGAGCTGATCTCGCAGTTGCGCGAGCAGACGGCCCGCGCGGAATATGCCCAACGCGAGGCCGAGGAAGCCAACCGCGCCAAATCGGTGTTCCTCGCCTCGGCCAGCCACGACCTGCGCCAGCCCCTGCATGCGCTCGGCTTGTTCGTGGTCACGCTGAGCCGCTCCGACCTCACCGACAAGCAGCGCCAGTTGCTCACGCACATCGAGGCTGCTTCCGGGGCCGCGCGCGAAATGCTCAACACGCTGCTGGACTTCTCCAAGGTGGACGCGGGCGTGATCACCGCCCGGCCGCGCGCCTTCCGCCTGCAGCCCTTGCTCTACAAGCTGGAGAACGAGTTTGCGCCGCAGGCCGATGGCCGCGGCCTGTTCTACCGGACCCGGGATACCACCGCCACAGTGTTCGCCGACCCGACGCTGGTCGAGCTGATCCTGCGCAACCTGATCGCCAATGCCATCCGCTACACCACCCAGGGCGGCGTGCTGGTGGCGTGCCGCCGCCGCGGCGAGCGCACCATGATCGAGGTCTGGGATACCGGGGTCGGCATTCCCATGACCCAGCATCGCGCGATCTTCAAGGAGTTCCACCAGCTGGGCAATCCGGAGCGGGACCAGCGCAAGGGCCTCGGGCTGGGCCTTGCCATCGTGGAAGGGCTGGCGCGCACCATTTCCACCCGCATCCTGCTGAACTCCCGGCCTGGTCGCGGCTCGGTCTTCCGCTTTGCCCTGCCCCTGACCGAGGACCGCGGCGAAACCCAGAGCGCCGGCCTGCATCACAAGCCAAGCCTGAAGGGGCTGCGCGTGCTGGTGATCGACGACGACCAGGAAATCCGGGTCGCCATGGCGGCGCTGCTGGAGAGCTGGCAATCGGTGTGCCTGGCCGTGGAGTCCGAGGAAGACGCGCTGGCCGCGCTTGGCAACTTCCAGCCCGACTTGCTGCTGGCCGACTATCGCCTGCGCGGCGAACGCACCGGCCAGCAAGCCATGATGGCGATCCGCGAGCGGCTAGGACAAGCCATTCCCACCGTCATCATCACCGGCGACACCGCCCCGGACCGGCTACGCAGTGTCCATGCCGGGGGCGCCGCGCTGTTGCACAAGCCAGTTGTGGCGCATCAGTTGCACACAGCCATGACGGCGCTGCTGCGCGATGCCGGCTGGCGACCGGACATTCCCCGGGGTGCCGCGGACCGGACAACATGCGCCGAAGGCTGACGGATGCGTCTGCCCACGCTTTTATCCCATCTGTATTCATGCTTTTTTCGTATTAATCAATCCGTCCTATTAATTGGACTTAGTGCCAACGCCCACCCACACTGCTTCGTGACAGCAGGCACGGGCGTCACCGGCAAGCCGTATTGCTTGCGCTAACGTGCCGCGAGGTTCACCGCCCCCAAGTCACCGACCCCAAGCGAGGAGCAACCATGAGCACGCAGCCCCAACTGCCAAGACACGACCTGCTGATCGACGGCAAGCGCCTGCCACCCGGCACCGGGGAGTATTCCACCGACATCAATCCGGCCACGGAGCTCCCGATCGCCCTGGTCGCGCAAGGCAGCGCGGCCGACGTCGACCTGGCCGTGAGCGCCGCGCGCGCCGCGCTCAAGGTCTGGTGCGGCCTGCGCGCGGCCGAGCGTGGCCGCATCCTGTACCGCTTTGCCGACCTGCTGGAAGCGAACCAGGAAGAGCTGACCGCGCTGGAAAGCCTGGATGCCGGCAAGCCGCTGGCCGCCGTGCGGCGCCAGGACATGCCGGCGGTGATCGACACCGTGCGCTATTACGCAGGCTGGGCCGACAAGATCAACGGCCAGGTGGTGCCAACCCGCCCCGGCGCGCTGACCTACACCGTGCGCGAGCCGGTGGGCGTGGTCGCCGCCATCGTGCCGTGGAATTTCCCGCTGATGATCGGCATGTGGAAGATCGCCCCCGCGCTGGCCTGCGGCTGCACCCTCATCGTCAAACCCGCCGAGATCACGCCGCTGACCGCGCTGCGCGTGGGCGAGCTGGCACTGCAGGCCGGCTTGCCGCCCGGCGTGCTCAATATCGTCACCGGCAAAGGCAGCGTCGTGGGCAATGCGCTGGTAGCCCACCCCGGCATCGACAAGGTGACGTTCACCGGCTCGCCCGGCGTGGGGCGCGGCATCATGCAAGGCGCCGCCGCCAACTTCAAGCGCGTCACGCTGGAGCTAGGCGGCAAGTCCGCCAACCTGATCTTCGCCGACGCCAATGTGGATGCCGCGGTGCGCGCCGCCGCCTCCGGCATCTTCTTCAATGCCGGGCAAGTCTGCTCGGCCGGCTCGCGCATCCTGGCGCAGCGCGAGGTCTATGACGAAGTGGTGGAAAAGCTGGCGGCGCGCGCCGCCTCGATCCGCGTGGGAGACCCCGCCGCGCCGGACACCACCATGGGGCCGCTGGTGTCGTCCACGCAGATGAAGACCGTGCTGGACTATGTGGAAATCGGCAAGCGCGAAGGCGCCATTGCCGTGACCGGCGGCGAGCGCGTGGGCGGCAAGGGCTACTACGTGCAGCCCACCGTGTTCGCCAACGTCGGGCACGAGATGCGGGTCTCGCAGGAGGAAATCTTCGGGCCGGTCGCCAGCGTGATCCGCTTCGAGGACGAAGCCGACGCCGTGCGCATCGCCAACGGCACCGCCTTCAGCCTGGCCGCGGGCGTGTGGAGCGCCGACATCGGCCGCGTGCACCAGGTGGCCGCCGAGCTCAAGGCCGGCACCGTGTGGATCAACACCTATGGCCATACCGACGTACGCCTGCCCTGGGGCGGGGCCGGCGACTCGGGGCTGGGCCGGGAGCATGGCGACGCTGCCATCGACAACTTCACCGAGCCCAAGGCGATCTGGCTGTCGCTGCGGCAATAGTGGCCAACCTGCGGCGGGGGGGGGGGCGCGCAGCCGGCGCGCCCGCGCCGCGTTAAGATGGCGGGCATGCGATAACAAGCCGTCCCGCAGCGCGTCCGATCCGCACCCAATCCGCGCCACGCCCTTTCATGCCCGACAGACGTAGATTCCTGCGTTCGGCGGCTGGCACCGTCGCCGCCGCCAGCACGCTTGGCCTGCTGCCGCCAGCCATCCGCAAGGCACTGGCCATTCCCGCCAACCATCGCGCCGGCACCCTGCGCGACGTTGAGCATATCGTGGTGCTGATGCAGGAAAACCGCGCCTTCGACCATTATTTTGGCGCAATGCGGGGCGTGCGCGGCTTTGCCGACCGCTTCCCGGTGCCGGTGGCCGATGCCCCGGGCCTTACCGGCAAGACGGTTTGGTACCAGCGCGACGAAAGCCAGCCCGGCGCGCCTGCCACGCTGGCGCCGTTCCACCTGGACACCGGGCGCCTGTTCGAGCTGATGCGCATCACCGGCACGCCCCACACCTGGTCGAACACCCAGGACGCCTGGGGCGAAGGCTGCATGCAGCACTGGCCCACCTTCAAGAATGGCCACGCCATGGGCTACTTCAGCCAGGCCGACGTGCCCTTCCAGTACGCGCTCGCCGAGGCCTTTACCGTGGCAGACGCCTATCATGCCTCGTTTCTCGGGGGCACCAATACCAACCGCTGCTTCCTGTGGAGCGGCACCAACGACCCGCTGGGCAAGGGCAACGGCCCGGCCATCGGCAACACCTACAACAAGCTGGGCGGCGGCAAGCCCGACGGCGGCTATGCCTGGACCACCTATCCCGAGCGGCTGGAAGCCGCCGGCGTGTCCTGGCAGATCTACCAGGACATGGCGAACAACTTCGCGCTCAATGCCACCGCCGGTTTCAAGCGCTATCGTGACGCCTTTCGCGGCGCGCCTGGCGCGCAGGCCACGCTCAAGGACAAGGCGCTCTCCACGCGCAGCCTGGGCCTGTTGCGCCAGGACGTGCTCGATGGCCGCCTGCCACAGGTGTCGTGGATCTGCCCCACCCGCCAGGGATCGGAGCATCCCGGGCCGTCCAGCCCGGCCCAGGGCGCCGCCTACGTCAGCGCCGTGCTCGACGCGCTTATTGCCGACCCGGCCGTGTGGAGCAAGACCGTGCTGCTGCTGATGTTCGATGAGAACGACGGCTTCTTCGACCATGTGCCGCCGCCGGCAGCGCCGTCTTACCTCTCGTGGCATGCAGACCCGGCGCAAGCTGTGCTTGCCGGGGCCTCCACGGTCGACACCCGTGGCGAGTACCACGGCCTGATCACCGGGGTGGAAGCCGACGACCATCCGCGCTACCTCCACCGGCCCTACGGCCTGGGCATGCGCGTGCCAATGGTGGCGATCTCGCCCTGGAGCAAGGGCGGCTGGGTCAACTCCGAAGTGTTCGACCATACGTCGGTGATCCGCTTCATCGAGGCCCGCTTCGGTGTGCCCGAGCCCAACATCACGCCGTGGCGCCGCGCGGTCTGCGGCGATCTCACGTCGCTATTCGATTTCGCCACGCCAAACCACGCCAGCGTCGTGGCCTCGCTGCCGGCCACCGCCGCGCTTGCCTCCCGGGCGGGCGCGCTGCCCGGCACGCGTACGCCTGCCATCCCGGCGCTTGCCGAATTGCCCAGCCAGGCCAGCGGCACGCGCCCGTCGCGAGCCCTGCCATACGCGCTGCACGCGCAGGCCCTGGCCGATGCCGGCCATGCGGCAGTACACCTGAGCTTGGCCAGCAGCGGCCAGGCAGGGGCGGTATTCCACGTCTACGACAGGCTGCACCTGGACCGTGTGCCGCGCCGCTATACCGTCGAAGCCGGCAAGCGCCTGACTGGCACTTGGGACACGCGTGCCGACGGGGGGCGCTATGACCTTTGGGTGCTCGGCCCCAATGGCTGGCACCGGCATTTCATCGGATCGGCAGGTGGCGCCAGTATCAGTACGGGCCCGGCCCCCGAGATCGAGATCGGCTACGACGTCCCCGCGCGAAGCCTGCGCATTGGCCTGCGCAATGACGCGGACCAGCCCTGCGAGTTCGTGCTTGCCACCAACGCGTACGTGGATGGCGCGGCCAGCAACGTCACCGTGCCGGCCCGCGCCAGGCACACGCTGGCGTGGCCGGTGCATGCGTCGGGCGGCTGGTACGACTTCACCGTGACGGTGGCCGCCCTGCCCGGCTACGCGCGGCGCTGCGCCGGGCGCATGGAAACGGGTGCGCCATCGGTCAGCGATCCCGCCATGGGCGGCCGTGCCATCGGGGAGCAGTGGCGGCCGCCGGAATCCTCCAGCCAGCATGCGTGAAGCACCTGCGCAGCAATGCTCGCGCGGCGCTACATCTTCGGGATGCGCAGGGTCTTGCTGATCATCAGCGAGCCGGAGAGCACGAACAGCAGCGCGAGCGGATGCAGGTCCGCAGGGCCGATCGACCACACGCCGCCGTAGAGCGCGTCGCCCACCCGGCCCTGCCACGCGCAAAAGGCCAGCACGGCGGTCAGCAGCACGCTGGTGGGAATCGGCGTGCCCTCGAAATACGCCACCTTGTCGCTGCCCTCGGACAAGGTCTCGGCGGTGACGTTGAAGCGTGCCAGCCGGCTCACGCCGCAGCAGACGAAGTAGATCAGCGCCGCCATGTCCCAGCCGCCGCGCATGCCCGCGGCGAACGCCAGCGTGGCCGGACCGACTCCGAAGGAAATGATGTCGGCGAGCGAGTCCAGCTCGCGGCCCAGCGCGGAATGCTGGTGGCGCCAGCGCGCGATGCGCCCGTCCAGCACGTCGAAAATGAAGGCCGCAGGCGCCAGCGCTGCCGCCGCCATGAAATGCGCTGGCGAGCCCGAAGCGATGTAGAACATGGCGAAAAACACCGATGCCATGCCGCAAGCGGCGTTGCCTAGTGTGAACAGATCGGCAAGATGCAACTCGCGGATCATGGAGAAATGCTTGGGACGTTCGGGTGGGAATGCCATGGCGGCGTGCTCCTGAATCCTCTGGCGCGTAAGACGCAAGACTGTCGGAATGACGGTCGGAAAACAAGGTCTGCCCGCAAGAAGCAAACCAGGCAATCGATCTGGCTGTTCTGGCTAGAAATGCAACCCTGCCGCGCGCAGCGCGCTTGCGGTCCGCGCGGCACTGGCGTGTTGCACGGCCTGCCAGCCCAGCGCGGTTGCCGCAGCCACATTGGCCGCGTTGTCATCGATGAACAGCAGCTCTCCTGGCGCGACGCCCGGCAGGCTGGCATCGATGCGCGCCTGCATGAGCCGGTAGATGGCCGGGTCGGGCTTGGCCACGCCAACCTCGCCGGACACCAGGATATCGCGGAACCATGACAGGAAATCACCGATGCGCACGGCATGCGGATAGGTTTCGCTGGACCAGTTGGTCAGCCCGAACAGCGGCACCTGCGCATCGTGCAAGCGCTGCAGCAGCGCCACGCCATCGGCCAGCGTGCCGCGCAGCATCTGCGGCCAGCGGCCATAGAACGCGCGGATCAGGCCGGCCTGCGCGGGATGCTCGGCCACCAGGGACTCGGTGGCCTCGTGCAGCGGCCTGCCGGCATCCTGGCGGATATTCCATGCCGGCGAGCACACCTCCGACAAGAACCGGGCGCGCTCCTGCGGATCCGGAATCAATTCGCGATACAGGTATTCCGGGTTCCAGTCGAACAGCACACCACCAAAATCGAACACTACGGCACGGACAGTCACGGTATCTCGTCAGCTGCGTTGAGGACAAGGCTGCATTCTCGCAGACTCTGCGCCGCGGCCAATATGAGAATTGGCTCAATCCGCGAGCCGGCCATGGGTCCTACGCTTGGCATCGGCAGTCCATCCGGACCCACATTGCGCCGATACCCTGGAGACCCATCCATGCGCCTGTTCTTGCCAAAGCCTTTCCTCCACGGCTGCCTGCCGCGCATTCTGCCGCGCTGCCTGCCACCCTGGCTGGCCTTGCTCTGCTTTACCTTGCCCGCCCATGCCGACGCGGGCTATCGCGATCAGGCGCGGGCGCTGCTGCCCCCGCCCACCGCGCAATGCGGCGCGCCAGCCACGCCGATCGCGAACCTGCGGGACGAAAGCGAGGGCACGCCGTCGATCGGGCGAAGGGTCGCGCTGGAGGCGGTGGTCACGGCCGACTACTCGGGCGCCGACGGCCTCAGCGGCTTCTTCGTGCAGCAGGCCGACGCCCAGCGCCAGCGTCGTCCAGGCGTGTCGGAGGGCATGTTCGTCCATGCGCCGCGCGCGGCTGCGCGGGCAGGCGATCTGGTGCGCGTGCTCGGCACGGTGGAGGAGCGCGCCGGCCAGATGCGGCTAAGGCTGTCCGGCCCTGCCACGGTGTGCGCGGGGGGCCAGGCGGTCACCCCGGAAACCATCACGCTGCCCACGCCGCACACGGGTTCGCTGGCGGCCTATGAGGGCATGCTGGTGCGGCTGCCGCAGACCCTCACCGTCAGCGAGACCTTCGAACTCGGCCGCTACGGCAGCGTGGTGCTCAGCCTCGGCCGCCCGCCGCTGCCCACCAACGTGGCCTTGCCCGGGGAAGCCGCCGCCGCACAGGCTGCCGCCAATGCGCTCAATCGCCTGGTGCTGGACGACGGCTACAGCCGGCAAAACCCGCCGCGCGTCATCCATCCCGCACCGGGCCTGAGCGCATCGAACACACTGCGCAGCGGGGACACCGTCGCCAATGTGCAGGGCGTGCTGGAATGGCGCGCAAACGCCTGGCGCATCCAGCCGCTCCCCGGCGCGCCGCTACCGGCGTTCCAGCCCGCCAACCCGCGCGCCGGCGCCCCGGCACGCGCCGCCCACACCGATCTGCGCGTGGCGGCGTTCAATGTCGAGAACTACTTCAACGGCGACGGCCGCGGCGCGGGCTTCGATGACCCCGGCAATCGCGGCGCAAAGACGGCCGCTGAGTTCGCCCGCCAGGAAGCCAAGATCCTGAGCGCATTGCAAGGCCTGAACGCCGACGTGATCGGCCTGATGGAAATCGAAAACAATGGCCATGGCGAGTTGAGCGCCATCCACCGGCTCGCGGGCAAGCTCGGGCCGGACTGGCGCTTCATCCATCCTGGCCGGGAGCAACTGGGCGGCGACGTCATCAAGGTCGCACTGGTCTACAACGCCAGCAAGGTGGAACCCGTCGGCACGCCGGCCACCCTGGCGCTGGGCGCGAGAACCCGCCAGCCGCTGGCCGCCACCTTCCGCCTGCCGGGCCAGCCCGCCAAGCTCACGGTGGTGGTGAACCATTTCAAGTCCAAGCGCTGCAAGGACGCGCGCGGCGTCAATGCGGACCAGCGCGATGGCCAGAGCTGCTGGAATCCCACGCGCGTGGCGGCGGCCAGCCGCATTGCCGATTGGCTGGCCACCTCGCCCACCGGCGTGCAGGACGATGGCAAGCTCGTGATTGGCGACCTCAACAGTTACGCACAGGAAGACCCGATCCGCCTGCTGGCGGAGCGCGGCTATGCGGATATGATCGCGCGCTTCGCCGAAGCCGGCACCCCCTCCTACAGCTATGTCTTTGGCGGCGAGGCCGGCTACATCGACCACGCGCTCGCCGATGCGGGGGCGGCGAGCCGCACCCTCGCGGCGCGCCATTGGCACATCAACGCCGACGAGCCGATCTCCCTGGCCTATGCGCTGGCCCACAAGAGCGAGGCACAGCAGCAATCCTTCTATGCACCCGACGCCTATCGCTCGTCCGACCACGACCCGCTGGTGGTCGACCTTGCCATGCGCGGCGATGGCGTGGCCACGGGCGGCTCAGCGGGCTCAGCGGGCTCAGCGGGCACAGCAGGCACAGACGGCAGCGCGGAAAGTACCAGCACGCACAATGGCGCCGGCGGTGGCACCGGCGCGAATGCCAGCAAGGAATCCATCGAGAAAGCGCAAGCCGGCGCTGGCGCCACGGATCCCTGGCTGCTCTGGGCGTTGGCGGGCGCCACGGCGCTCACCGCGTGGCACTGGTTTGTGCGCCGCGTCCTGCCGCGCTGGCGGGCGTGAGCCGCGAGCTTCTCCTGGGCGGCCGGCTACATCGACCACGCGCTGGCCAATGACGCCGCGGCGCGCCGCTGGCGGGTGGCTGCTGCTGGCGCTGGCGCTGGTCGCGCTCCAGGCGGCCGGGCCTGCGCTGATGCAGGCCCTGCGCTTTGACCGCGAGGCCATGCTCGCGGGCCAGGCCTGGCGCCTGCTGAGCTGCCATTTCGTGCATCTCGGCTGGGCGCATTGCCTGCTCAACGTGGCGGGCCTGCTGATGCTGGCGGCGATCCTGCCGGCGCGCATGCGCGCATGGCGGGTGGTGCCGCCATTGGCGGCCATGACAGGATTGCTGCTGCTAGCCGGCGAGCCGGAGCTGCTCCGCTATGCGGGCTTCTCCGGCATCAACTACGGGCTTGCCATGGTCGCCCTGCTGCCCCGGGCCCGCCGCGATGGCCTCGCGGCGATGCTGCTGGTCGCGCTGACGGCGCGCGCGGGCTGGCAGATCCTGGCGGGGCCCGCCGAGGACGCAGGCGCGTGGCTGGGCGGCCCGGTCGTGGCCAGCGCCCACCTGTACGGCCTGGCGGCTGGCGCATTGCTGGCCTGGCCACGCCGGGAGGCGCCCGCGACCGCTAGGCGCCGGCCGGATTGCGCCTGATGCTGTTGGCCAGGTAGGCCACGATCAGTACATTGGCAATGGCCAGCCCGACGTGAATTGCGCTGGGACGCACCACCGCCTCGTACAGTTCCACCGGAATGTAGACCGCGCCCGACCATACGCCCAGCCATTTCGCCCACACGCGCTGACGCCACAGGCCGTAGGCCTCCGTGAGACGCATGGCTGCGTACATCGCGGCAGATCCGCCAATGGCCCACAGGCGCGCGTCGCTCGGATGGGCCATCAGCGACAGGAAAATGGTCGGGTAGCGGCTCCCCGGGTTCAGGTGCAGGCGGGCGACAATGGCCTCGGCCAGCGCCTGTGCGTCCCGGTGCAGCAGCGCCACCAGGCCCAGCCCCGCCAGGATCACCAGCAGACCCTTGGCGGCCTCGAACAGGGCGATGCTTTTCAGGCCAGCGCCTGTGCCTTGCTTTGCCATCTTGCTTGTCCTCGTCAGCGGTAAGGCCAGGATCGTACCCCGGCGCGGCCGGCGGCGGCAAACCGGGCGCGGCACGCTGGTAACATCCCCCTGCCGGCGCCATCCGAGGCCCGCCTGAGGTTGCTCCATGAATCCCGAACACCTGCCACTCCTGCTCACCCGCACCATGCCCTACGGCAAGTACAAGGGCCGCGTCATCGCCAGCCTGCCGGGCACCTACCTGAACTGGTTCGCGCGCGAAGGCTTTCCGCCGGGCGAGATCGGCCAGTTGCTGGCCCTGATGCATGAACTCGACCACAACGGCCTGACCAGCCTGCTGGATCCGCTGCGCGGGCGCTATCGGCCCCAGGCGTAGCACCTGGGAGCGCTGTGGGACTTAGCCCGCAACGATCCGATGTATCGACCGCCCTGTGGCATCCACCGCCACCGTGGCCGGCATATCCTCCACCTCAAACTCATAGATGGCCTCCATCCCCAGTTCCGCAAAGGCCAGCACGCGTGCCTTGCGGATCGCCCGGGAGATCAGGTAGGCCGCGCCACCCACCGCGATCAGGTAGGCCGCGCCGTGGCGGCGGATGGCCTCGATGGCCACTGGCCCGCGCTCGGCCTTGCCGATCATCAGCAGCAAGCCCGTCTGCTCCAGCAACTGCGGCACGAACTTGTCCATGCGCGTGGCCGTGGTAGGCCCTGCCGGCCCCACCGCTTCGTCGCCAACGGCATCGACCGGACCCACGTAATAGATCGCGCGATTGCGCAGCGGCACCGGCAGCGGCTCGCCCGCATCCAGCATGGCTACCAGCCGTTTATGCGCGGCATCGCGCGCCGTCAGCAAGCGGCCGCGCAGCCGCAAGGTCTCGCCAACCTGCCACTGCGCCACCTGCGCGGCATCCAGATTGTCCAGGTCGACCACGCGCCCCGGCTTGGCGGTCAACGCGCCGGGAATGCCATCCCAGGTGTCAGCAGGAGGTGGCTCCAGCCGCGCGGGGCCTGAGCCATCAAGCTCCACCGTGACAAAACGCGTGGCCGCGCAATTGGGAATCAGCGCCACCGGCAGCGTCGCGGCGTGACACGGCAGCGCAGCTACCTTGACATCCAGCACGGTGGCCAGCCCGCCCAGCCCCTGCGCGCCGATGCCGAGCGCGTTGATGCGCTCGAACAGTGCCAGCCGCAGCCGCTCGGTGTCGTTCGCTGGCCCCTTGTCGCGCAACGCATGAATATCGATGGGGCTGAACAACGCGCGCTTGGCCGCCAGCATGGCCTGCTCCGGCGTGCCGCCCACCCCGACGCCAAGCACGCCGGGTGGGCACCAGCCGGCGCCCATCTGCGGGATGGCAGCGAGGATCCAGTCGACCAGCGAATCGCTTGGGTTGAGCGTGGCGAACTTCGCCTTGACATCGCCGCCGCCGCCCTTGGCCACCACCGTCATCTTGATGGTGTTGCCGGGCACCAGTTCCAGTTGCAGGAATCCCGGCGTGTTGTCGCCGGTGTTACGCCGCTCGCCCAGGGCCGAGCCAACCATGGTGGCGCGCAGCGGATTGGCGCTGTGCGTGTAGCCCCGGCGCACGGCGGCGTCCACCATCTGCTGCACGGACAGCAACGCGGCTCCATCGCGCGCCGCAAAGCGCACGTCCATGCCCACGGTCATGAAAACCTGCGCCACGCCGGTGTCCTGGCAGATCGGCCTGTGCGCCTCGGCGCTCATGCGGCTGTTGACCAGCAACTGCTCGATGGCATCGCGCGCCGCGCCAGCGGGTTCGGCGGCAAAGGCGCGCTTGAGCGCCTGCACGAAATCAACGGGATGGTAGTAGCTGACGTACTGTAGCGCGTCGGCAATGCTGTCGACGACGTCTTCCTGGAAGATCACGATCATGGCGGGGTGGGCGCAGCAGGCGGGACAACGGCTGCTGCCAGTCAATTATGTCTATACATAATGACACGTTCCGCCACCGGAAAGCAATCCATTGGCCGCCGTCCCCAGACGATCTTCGGGCTGGCGACGGCTAGCGACGGCTCAAGCCTGACGCTGCAGCACAGTCGAATACGTGAAGCGATCGGCCGGATGCAAGCTCACCACCACTTCGAACAACCGGTCCGACTGGTCGAAATACCGCCGCACGAATTCCAGCGCATGCGCATCGGGCGCGGTGCCCAGCACGTCCGCGAGCGCGGCGGGCACGCCCACCGCCCGCACGGTCTGGCGTACTTCCTTGACCAGGCGTCCGGTGGTTTTGCCGACCAGTTCGCTGATCAGGCTGGGATCTGTCTTGAGCAGCTTGCGGATCTTGGCGCCGTCAGCCTCCATCACGTAGACGTCGGACCATGACAACGGATGCGATGGCGCCTCGGGGTTGGTGCGCGAGGTCTCGATATGCAGCCAGCGCGAGCCCGGCTGACAGCCCAGCCGGGTGGCCAGCTCTATATCCATCACGATTTCGCGCGCACCGTGGATCTTGCGCTGCGTGGCGGCGCCATATTGCACCAGTTCGTCGATGGTGGAGAGCTTGGGCGTGTACTCGCTGCTGCGCGGCGCGGAGGCTTCCACCCGGGTGCCTGCGCGCTTTTTACGCGAGACCAGGCCTAGCTCCTGGATGCGCATCAGCGCCACCCGCACGGTGCCCCGGCTGACGCCGTGTTTCTCGGCCAGCTCCAGTTCGCCCGGCAGGCTTGACCCGACCGGATAGACCCCGCTCGTGATGTCGTGAATAAGTGCCTTGGTCAACTCGGCGTGGCGTGGCTCCATGGGTTCCCTGAATGATCGATCGATGTGCCTGAGGCGTAGCAAATGCTAGCGCCTGGCGGCCCGTAAGCCAAGCGTAAAGGGTAAACGAGGTGCGGTGCCGGCTTGACGGTCGAGTGCCACATTCCTAGAATATGTTTAAACATATTTATTAAATGAACATATAAGCAGCACCGATCATCTCAAAACAACCGAAACCACCTTGATGATGGAGACAACAATGACCAAGAAACTGGGCGCCACCCTGGCCCTGCTAGCCCTGTCCACCGCCGCGCTGGCGCAAAACTACCCCACCCGCCCAATCACGTGGATCGTGCCCTTCGCGGCCGGCGGCCCCACCGATGCGCTTGCCCGCAATATCGCGGATCGCGTCGGGCGCGATCTGGGCCAGCCGGTACTGATCGAGAACCAGGCCGGCGCCGGCGGCACCATCGGCGCGGGCAAGGCGGCAAAGGCCGCGCCCGATGGCTATACCTTCCTGGTCGGGCATATGGGCTATATGGCCGCGGCGCCGTCGCTGTACAAGAAGCTGTCGTATGACCCGGTCAAGGACTTCGAGGGCGTGTTCCGCTTCCCCGATACGCCGCTGGTGCTGCTGGTCGGCGCGAACTCGAAGTTCAAGACCGTGCAGGACCTGGTCGCCTTTGCCAGTGCCAATCCGGGCAAGCTCAACTTCGGCAACGCGGGTGTGGGTTCCACCTCGCATCTGGTCGCCGCCATGTTCGCCCAGCAGGCCAGGATCAAGGTGACCCCGGTGTCGTACAAAGGCGCCGGCCCGGCCTTGACCGATGTCATGGGCGGGCAGGTGGATGGCATGTTCGACCAAACCAACACCGCCCTGCCGCAGGTCAAGGGCGGCAAGGTCATCGCCATCGCGCAGACAGCCAAGCAACACGTGCCGCAGTTTCCCAACGTGCCCACCGTGGCGGAAACCGTGGTGCCGAACTTCGAGGCATCCACCTGGTACGGCCTGTATGCGCCGAAGGGCACGCCCAAGGACGTCATCGCCCGCAACTACGCCGCGTTCGCCAAGGCCATCGCCGACACGGAGTTTGCAAAGAAGCTGGCCGACCAGGGCATCCAGTTGCTACCGGATGCCGCCTACAAACCCGCCGCGCTAAACCAGCACACCGCGGCCGAAGTGGCCAAGTGGAAGACCGTGATCACCGCGGCGGACATCAAGCTGGATTAGGCGTGCAGCATTGGTCCAGCGCCTCGGGCCGCGCCTGCTTTTGGTAGTACGATATCGCCCTTGCACGCGTTGCCGTGTTGTCGGGAGAGAGTTTTGCCATCAGTGGATCGCCGTAGCGCCGGCACATCGCGCGCCCGGGCCAGGACCGAAGAACCATCGCAGAATGAGCTGGCCTATACCGGCCTGCGGGAGCGGCTGACCACGCTGGTCTACCGCCCCGGCGAGCATCTCAACATCTCCACCCTGGTCGACGATCTTGACCTTGGCCGCACGCCCATCAACCAGGCCCTGCACCGGCTGGCCAACGAAGGACTGGTGCAGATCCTGCCGCGCAAGGGCGTGGTGGTCTCGCCACTGTCCATCGACGATGCGCTGCACCTGATCGACGTGCGCCTGGCCAACGAAACGCTGTGCGCCAGGCTAGCTGCCGAGCGCATCACCGCCGCCGGCCTTCACACGCTCGAACGCCTGCTGAGCCAGGTGGAAGACGCTGTGGCGCAGCGCAACCTGCCCGAGGTGACCAACCTGGACCGCCTGTTCCACGAGGAAATCGCGCAGGTCTCGGGCAACCCGATCCTCATCGAAATCCTCAAGGTGCTGCACGCGCGCTCGCAGCGCTTCTGGGCCATTTCGCTGTCATCCGAAGGGCACCTGGCCGAGGTCGGCGCCGAGCACCGCGCCATCCTGAAGGCGCTGCGCGACGGCGACGGCGCGGCAGCGGCCAGCGCGGTCACGGCCCATGTGCTTTCCTTTCGCCAGGCGCTGCTGCAGGGCCGCCGCGAAACGGTCTTCGCGACGGCGCTCGAGGGCTAGCCGGATCAGCTTTCGAGCGGCTTGTTCGCGGTTTCCCGCGCCACCAGCAGCGCCACCAGCGTCAGCGCCACGGCGGCGCTGACATACAGCGAGATCGCCAGTGTCGAGCCGTACGACTTGTACAGGCTGGCGATGATCAGCGGCGCAAAGCCGCCGCCCACGATGCCCGCCAGCGTATAGGCCAGCGATGACCCGGCGTAGCGCACCCGCGTGGGGAACTGCTCGGTCACGAAGGCCGCCTGCGGGCCGTACATCATGGCGTGGATGATCAGCCCGACCACCACCGCGGCGCAGATCTGCAGCGGCTGCGCGCTGTCCATCAGGCGGAAGAACACAAAGGCCCACACCACGGCCAGCACGGCCCCGGCGATGTATACCGGGCGGCGGCCGAGCTTGTCCGACAGGCTGCCGAACAAGGGCACCGCGATGGCGTTGCACGCCGCGCCGATCATGGTCGCGCTCAGCGCCAGCGGCCGGGACAGGTGCAGCTCGCTGGTCACGTAAGTCAGCGTGAAGACCACCACCAGCGCGTAGAGCACGTCGGAGCCGATGCGCACACCGCCGGCCACCAGCAGCCGCCGCCAGTGATCCACGAACACTTCCTTGATCGGCGTCTTGGCCGTGCTCTTGCGCGCTTCCATTTCCTTGAACAGCGGGGTTTCCTCAACGCCCTTGCGCAGCCACAGCCCGAACAGCACCAGCAGCACGCTCGACAGGAACGGAACGCGCCAGCCCCACGCCTGGAAATCTTCCGGGCTCAGCCACAGCGACACCACGGCGATAAAGCCGGTGCCCAGCAGCGTGCCGCACGACGGCCCCACCTGCGTAAACGATGCGTTGCGCCCGCGCTGGTGCTGCTCGCCATGCTCCATCGACAGCAACACCGCGCCAGCCCATTCGCCGCCGATCGCCGCGCCTTGCAGGAAGCGCAGCGCCACCAGCAGGATCGGGCTCCAGATGCCCCACGACATGTAAGTGGGCAGCACGCCCATCAGCCCGGTGGCCACGCCCATCAGGATCAGCGTGGCGACCAGCACGAAGCGCCGGCCGAGCTTGTCGCCCAGATGCCCGAACAGCACGCCGCCAAGCGGGCGCGAGACATAGCCCACCGCATAGGTGGAAAACGCCAGGATCGTGCCCGTGAGCGGATCGAACGAGGGGAAGAAAACCGCGTTGAACACCAGCGCGGCCATCAGGTTATAGACCGTGAAGTCGTACCACTCCAGCGTGGTGCCGATGGTGCTGGCCGCGGCCAGCCGGCCCATGCCGGGCTTGGCGGCATGGGTGGCCGCATCGAGCGTGCCGGCTGCGCTGCGCGCGGTGGATATCGTGTTTGCGTTGGTCATCACGCCACCTCCCCGGAGAAGAGCTTCCATTTCAATGCATAGCGTGCGGCCTGCTGCGTCGATGCGCCCAGGCGCTTTGCCGCTTCCTGCAGTGCCTGCTCGCTCGCGGCTTCGGCGCTGCTCTCGATCACCAGGATGGGCAGCAATTGCCGGTCGGTCAGGCTCTCCTTGGGCAACGGCTGGCTTAGCTCGGCATCGGGCATCAGCAGGTAGGACTGGACAAAGCCGGGCTGCGCGGACAGTTGCCCGCCAACCTCGCCCGCCAGGTCGACCAGCGCCAGCGGATCCTCCGGCTGCGCCAGCGGCAGCACGGCAAGCCAGCTGCCGCTGCCCTGCCCGACCGTGGCAGTGACTTCGCTCACGCGGCGCATCGGCTGGCGCATGCGGTCCAGGTTGGCCACCGACCACGGCGTCTGGCGGCGAAAGGCCGCCTTGTAGGCTGCGCTGGTGAATGCACCGAGCGACTCGGTGCGATACAGGCCGAGATACTTGGGGCCGCCCTGCACGGCTTCATAGCGCGCGGCAGAGATGAAGCCTTCGATGCGGGCGCGCTCTTCCACGTGCTCGCGGTCGTACCATTGATTGAAATCGGCCTCGTCGGCCGCATCCACATTCGACGCGACAAACAGCATGCCCTGCGGGGCCATGCCTGCCGCGCTCTCTGTCGCCAAACTTTCGGTCGCAAACATCTCGCTCATCAAACTCTCCGGTTGCCACGCCAATACAAAGCGGTGAGCTGATGATCGGCGCGATCGCCGCGCGCGACAAACGGGTTTTTCTTCGCGTTTCCGATCAGTTTTTCTGTTCGATCCGGCTGCGTTCGCGCACCAGCCTGGCGCGCGACCATGCTTCACTCCGGCGCAAACGGTGCAGGCAGCGAACGCACGAAGCGATCCGATTCGCGGCAGGCCAGATCCGCCACCAGGCGAATCGCCTCCGACGCCGCATGGTCGAGATGGCTCACTACCAGCCGTTGATGCGGCAGCGGCACATCGCAACAGATCACGCGCAGTTCGCCGCGCTCCACCTCTTCACGCACCGGCGCCAGCGGCATCAGCGCATTGCCAAAGCCCGCCTTCACCAGCCGCACGATGGCCGCGATGGAGCTCACGCAGTGCACCTTGCCAACGGGCAGCCCGGCCTTGCGGTACAGCTCCTTGAGCGCCACGTGCGGCTGCGATCCCGGGCTCATGGTGATGGTCGGGTACTGCAGCAACGTGGCCAGTTTCCCTTCATCGGGCTGCGCCGCGCCGGGCGGCCCGACCCACCCGATCGCCATCGGCAGGCACGGCGTGCTGGTGATGCCCTCGCCCACCGCGGGGTCCGTCTGCAAGGCGATATCGATGCCGCCGGCGCGCAGGGTCTTGTGCAGGCCCTCGGTGGTCTCGGAAGTGATCTGCACCTCGATGCCCGGATAGGACGATTGCAGGTGCCGCAGGAAGTCGACCAGCCAGGTATGCACCACGCTCTCGATGGCGCCGATGCGCACCAGCCCCAGCAACTCGTGGCCGGAGCGCCCCAGCACCATGATCTCCCGCTGCAACTCCAGCAGCCGCTCGCCGTAGCCAAGCAGGCGCAGGCCCACCGGCGTGAGCCGCAGGTCCCGCGCCTCGCGCTCGAACACGCGCGCGCCAATCTCCTGCTCCAGCGAGGCAATGCGATTGGACATGGCCGCCTGCGTGATGTGCAGCTTCTCGGCCGCCGCGCGAAAGCTGCCTAGCCTCGCTACCCACATGAAGGCTTCGACAAAGCGCGTGTTCATGGCGCCGGGCCTGCACTGGCGCCGCACCCGCAGCGCCCGCAGCACCTCACCCGTGCCCCGCCACGGTGCACCCTGCTCGTCAATTCGGCTCCCGGCCAGGGCTGGCCAGCCTCGCTACTTCCATTTTGTCCGCCTTGTGAAATTTCACAGTATTAACAGCGGATTTTTATGCAATATCCGCGCCAGTGCTGTAGTGGGATTCCCTAGCTTGCTTTCATGCCGTCCGGCTGCGGCAAGCCCCCTCTGACGACGGGTGGCGGTCGCTGAGCGGGCCTATTGAGCCACGGCACCCGCGGGCAAGTCCAGCCGCCCGGCCAGGTCCGTCAGCGTCGCCGCGCACGAGGCATCCACCTTCAACGCCAGCAGCGCATCGGCACGGGTCTGGCCAAGATTGATGGCCGCCACCGGCTTGCCCAGCTTTTGCGCCGCCAGGCAGAAACGGTAACCGGAAAACACCGTGAGCGACGAGCCGATCACCAGCAAGGCATCCGACTCATCCAGCGCCTGCAGGGACACATCCACGCGCTCGCGCGGCACCGACTCCCCGAAGAACACCACATCGGGCTTGAGCACGCCGCCGCAGTGCCCGCACGCGGGAATACGCACGGCCTCGAAGCTGGCCAGCTCCAGATGCGCATCGCCATCGGAAGCCGGCAGCGCGCGCAGTTCGGCTAGCGCCGGGTTGTCCGCCTCGAGCTGCGCCTGCAGCGAGGCGCGCGGGCGGCGCGTGCCGCATTGCAGGCAGATCACGCTGCCCACATGGCCATGCAGCTCGATCACGCCGGTGCTGCCGGCGCGCTGGTGCAGGCCGTCCACGTTCTGGGTGACAAGCTGGCGCACGTAGCCAGCCGCTTGCAGCTGAGCCAGCGCGAAGTGCGCGGCGTTAGGCTGCGCATTGGCTAGCACCGGCCAGCCCAGCATGCTGCGCGCCCAGTAGCGCTGGCGCACCGCATGCGAGCGAAAGAAATCCTGCGCCTGCACGGGCGGCGTGCGCTGCCAGTTGCCCTGCGCGTCACGGTAGCCGGGAATGCCGGAATCGGTGCTGATGCCGGCCCCCGTCAGCACCAGCAGGCGCGGATGGTCCCGCACGAACGCGTGCAGGTCGGCCAGCATGTTCCGGTCGGTGACGCTCAAGGCAGGCTCCTTGTGTGGTACTTGCTTGGTGCTTGCGTGGTACGTGTCTGGTACGCGTGGCGTGCCAGCCAGGTCAGAAGCTGGGACCGCCCGCGCCGGCTTCGGCCGTCTGGCCGGCGAGCGCCAGCCAGGCCTTGAGCTCGGCACGGTACTGCTCCATGGCCGCGGCATGCAGGTCAAAGATGCAGGGATCACAGCCATTGCCGCAGCAATCATTGATATCCGGCGTGGGCGGCGCCACGGGCTTGGGCGGCAATGCCTGCGCTGCCGGCTCCGGCGTAGCCGCCGTATCTGGGGTGCGTCCTGTGGCGGACGCCAGGTTTTCTACCGACACCATCGACTCCAATTGAATTGCGCGGTCAGTATACTGCCGGCGCGCGGACCAGGTCGCGGCGAAAGCTCGCCAGCATCTGTGGCGCCTGCGCCTCCCAGCCGGCAAAGCGCTCGTGCACGGCCGGGTCCGGAAAGATCATGCGCAGCGTATTGCGATGGCCCGGCGCGCACGCGCCAGCACATCCCAGCGCAGGTTGCGCACACAGGCAGGCAACACGGCAGATCAGCCGCCCGTACCGGACGAGGGCTTGCGGGCCTCCAGCACCGCCCGCAACCGCGTCACCGCCTCGGCTGACTCGGCCTCGATGCGCTTGCGCAGCACCAGCCAGTTGGTCAGCGCAAACAGCAGGTTCGGCGCGGGGTAGCTGAATTCGCGCCGGAAGTGCGTGCCCTCCGGCGTCTGGGCGAGCGTGTAGCGGACCGCGCCCGCTTCGCGCCCATCCATAGTGCCCTGGATCATCCAGGCCGAGGATGGGCTGCGCTCGGCCGCGGTCCACACCACCTGGCCGCGCCGCCCGGCCACCAAGAAGGTTTCGGTGACCTGCTCGCCGGGCAGGAGCGAATGCCCGGCCGATGCGCCGGTCACGGCGAGCGACGATGGATGCCAGTCGGGCCAGTTGGCGGGCGTGGAAACGTAGTCGAACACCACGGCATCGGGCTGCGCGATCGTCACCTCGTTGACGATATGCGTGACGGGGCGCCACGGCCGCGGCAAGGGGAGCAACAGGACAGTCGCCGCGCACAGAAGGATCAGTAGCGCGACGAACAGGGTCCGCCGCCGTCCATGGGTCCGCCTTCTGTGGATTCGCCGCCTGCTCATGTTGGGAGCCTGGACAATCAATGCGCCGGCGGGCTGCGGTGCGGGCTGCGGCCTGCGGCCTTTCCGGCTGGGGTGGCCGCGATGCTTTTAGTGTAGTCAGATTTTTTCGCCGCGTTGACGCGGCAACGACAAAACGCGGCAACCGCGCGAGGGCGGCTGCCGCGTTTTGGAGGCCTGGCGCCTGCGCTCAGTGGTTCACGGCCAGCGGGCCGGGGCCCGCCTGCGCCACACTGGGTGCGGCATCCGGCAACGGCCCCCACCCACCGCCCAGCCGGCGTACCAGCGCCACCGTGGCGGAAGCACGCAGCCCGGCCACCTGGTTGGCATCGCGCTGCGACTGCAGCACCGTACGATCCGCGTCGATCACCGTCAGGTAGTCCACCGCGCCCGCCTCGTAGCGGCTGCGCGAGATCTTGGCCGCGCGGCGGGCGCCGCCCAGTGCGCCGTCCAATGCGCCGGCCTGCTGGCTCAGCCAGCGCACGTCCGCCAGGCTGTCTTCCACCTCGCGCATCGCGGTCAGCACGCTCTGGCGGTAGCTCGCCACCGCCTCCTCGTGCTGCGCGCGCGCCGCCGCCAGGTTGGCCTTGTTGCGGCCCCCGTCGAGGATCGGCGCGGCGATCGTGCTGCCCACCAGCGGCCCCAGCATCCACGCGCGTGACGACCACTTGAACAGGTTCGACAGGTCGTTCGACTCAAAGCCGAACAAGCCGGTGAGCGTGATGCGCGGATAGAACGCCGCCTTCGCCACGCCGATGCGCGCGTTGGCCGCCGCCATCAGGCGCTCGGCCTGGGCGATGTCGGGGCGGCGCTCCAGCAGGTCGGAGGGCAGCCCCGCCGGCACAGCGATCTGCGCAGCGTCCAGCGGGCGCGCGGCCATTGTGAAGGCGGCCGGCGGCGCGCCCGTCAGCACCGCCAGCGCGTGCTCCTGGTTGGCGCGGCGGCGCTCGATGCCGGCGAGATCCGCGCGGGCCGTACCCAGCTCGGCTTCGGCGCGCGCGGGGTCCAGATCCGTGGTCTCGCCTTCGTCGAACCGGCGCTTGAGCAGCTTGAGCGCGTCCTCACGCAAGGTGATGGTGGCGTTGAGCAGGTCGCGCTCGCTGTCCAGCGTGCGCAGCGCGAAGTAGGCTTGCGCCACGTCCGCCTGCAGCGCCAGCAGCACCGAGCGGTACAGGTCTTCAGCGGCGTCGCCCTCCGCCCGCGCCGCCTTGACGTTGTCCGCCACGCGGCCGAACAGGTCCAGCTCATAGCTGGCGATGGCGCGCGCCTTGAGCACCGTCTGCGGCTTTACCGGCGTGCCGTCGGGCAACCCCTGCGAGGCGGCCGAGGACTGGGTGCGGGTCGGGTCCAGGCCCACGCTCAACTGCGGGTACTGGTCCGCCTCGGCCACGCCGGTGAAGGCGCGGGCCTGCTTGAGGCGCGCCGCGGCGATCGCGAGATCCTGGTTGGACTCGGTGGCCGTGGCAATCAGGCGGTCGAGATCGGCGTCACCGAAGATCTTCCACCATTCGCCGCGCTGCGCGCCTTCGGCGGGCGTGGCCACCTTCCATTGCGAGCCTTCGGCTTGCGCGGCCATCGCTTCCTTGTAGGCCGGCGTGGCGGCGGTTGCGCTTTGCGGCACCTGGTAGGTCGGCGCCAGCGAGCAGCCCGCCAGGATCAGGGCCACGGCCAGCGTGGCCAGGCGCGGCAGCGCCGCGGGCAGTATCGATGTCATCTTGGATGTCAATGTTGCGTTCATGTCGATCACCCTTACTCAGCAGAGGCGATAGCCTTGTGGCTCGCCGACGGCGCGTCCGACACCGTGCGGCGCTCGCCACGGGTCGCCAGCAGGCGCAGCGCCACGTAGAACACCGGCGTCAGGAACAGCCCGAAGAAGGTCACGCCCAGCATCCCGGCGAACACCGCCACGCCCATCGCATGGCGCATCTCGGCACCCGCGCCAGTGGACACCACCAGCGGCACCACACCCATGATGAACGCGAACGACGTCATCAAGATCGGGCGCAGGCGCAGGCGGCTGGCTTCAATGGCGGCGGCCACGATGGAGCGGCCTTCATGCTCCAGCTCCCGCGCAAACTCCACGATCAGGATCGCGTTCTTCGCTGACAGCCCCACCAGCACGATGAAACCAATCTGCGTGAAGATGTTGTTGTCGCCCTTGGTCAGCCATACGCCAGTCATGGCGGCCAGCAGGCTCAGGGGCACGATCAGGATCACGGCCAGCGGCAAGGTCAGGCTTTCGTACTGCGCGGCCAGCACCAGGAACACCAGCAGCACGCACAGCGGGAAGATCCATACCCCCGCGTTGCCGGCCAGGATGTCCTGGTAGGTCAGGTCGGTCCACTCGAACTTGATGCCCTTGGGCAGCGTCTCGGCCGCAATGCGCTCGGCCGCGGCTTGCGCCTGGCCAGAGGAGAAGCCCGGGGCCGGGCCGCCGTTCATGTCGGCCGCGGTGAAGCCGTTGTAGCGGATCACGCTGTCCGGGCCAAAGCCCTGGTTGACGGTGAGCAGCGACGACAGCGGCACCATGTCGCCCGCGCTGTTGCGCGTCTTCAGTTGCAGGATGTCCTCGGCGTGGGCGCGGAACTGCGCATCCGCCTGGACCTTGACCTGGTAGGTCCGGCCAAACTTGTTGAAGTCGTTGACATAGGCCGAGCCGAGGTAAGTCTGCAGCGTGTCGAACACATCCGTCACCGGCACGCCCAGCTGCTTGGCTTTCACCCGATCCAGCTTCACATCCAGCTGTGGCACGTTGACCTGGTAGTTGGTGAAGATACCGGCCAGCTCAGGCGTGGCACGCGCCTTGGTGGTAAAGGCGTTGGTCGCGTCGAACAGCGCGTCGTAACCCAGCGCGGCACGGTCCTCGATCATCATCTTGAAGCCGCCGATGGTACCCAGGCCCTGAACCGGCGGCGGCGGGAACACGGCGATAAAGGCGTCCTGGATCGCGGCGTACTTGCCGTTGAGCTGCGCCGCGATGGCGTTGCCCGACAGTTCCTTGGTCTTGCGTTCTTCAAACGGCTTGAGCGAGACAAAGACGATGCCGGCGCTCGGGCTGTTGGTGAAGCCATTGATCGACAGGCCCGGGAAGGCAATCGCCGATTCCACGCCCGGCTGCTTGAGCGCGATGTCGGACATCTGGCGGATCACGTCTTCGGTGCGGTCCAGCGTGGCGCCGTCAGGCAGCTTGGCAAAGCTCACCAGGTACTGCTTGTCCTGCGCCGGCACAAAGCCCTTGGGCACCAGCTGGAACACACCCCAGGTCAGCGCCAGCATCACGGCGTAGACGCCGAACACCGCCGTCTTGCGCGAGATCACGCCCTTCACACCCTTGCCGTAACGATCGGCACTGGCGCCAAAGAAACGGTTGAAGCGGCCAAAGAAGCCACCCAGCACGCGATCCATGCCGCGCGAGAGCCAGTCCTTGGGCGCATCATGGCCGCGCAGCAGCAGCGCGGACAAAGCCGGCGACAGCGTCAGCGAATTGAAGGCCGAGATGATGGTCGAGATGGCAATGGTCAGCGCGAACTGCTTGTAGAACTGACCGGTCAGGCCCGTCATGAAGGCCAGCGGCACGAACACGGCGATCAGCGTCAGCGCGATCGCGATGATCGGGCCGCTCACCTCGCGCATGGCCTTGTAGGTGGCCTCTTTCGGAGATAACCCCTCGGCGATATTGCGCTCGACGTTCTCCACCACCACGATCGCATCGTCCACCACGATCCCGATGGCGAGCACCAGCCCGAACAGTGACAACGCATTGATCGAGAAGCCAAAGGCATGCATCAGCCCGAACGTCCCCACGATCGACACCGGCACGGCCAGCAGCGGAATCACCGAGGCGCGCCACGTCTGCAGGAACAGGATCACCACCAGCACCACCAGGGCGATGGCTTCGAACAACGTATGGGTCACGGCTTCGATGCTATGGCGCACGAACTGCGTCGGGTCATAGACGATGCTGTAGTCCACGCCATCGGGGAAGTTCTGCTTGAGCTCCTCCATGGTCTTGCGCACGTCGTCCGAGATCTGGATGGCGTTGGAGCCCGGGGCCTGGAAGATCGGAATGGCCACCGCGGACTTGTTGTCCAGCAGCGAGCGCAGCGCGTACTCCGACGCGCCCAGCTCGATGCGGGACACGTCCTTCAGGTAGGTCACGCCGCCATCGGGCGAGGTCGCCACGATGATGTCGCCGAAGGCCTCCACGGTTTCCAGGCGGCCCTGCGCGTTCACGGAGAGCTGCAGGTCAGCGCCCGGCAGCGCGGGCGAGGCGCCAATCACACCAGCGGCCACCTGCACGTTCTGCTCACGGATGGCCTTGACCACGTCGGCGGCCACCAGCTTGCGCTCGGCCATCTTCTCGGGGTTCAGCCACACGCGCATGGAATAGTCACCCGAGCCGAACAGCTGCACCTGGCCCACGCCCTGGATCCGCGCCAGGCGGTCCTTGACGTTGATCACCGCGTAGTTGCGCAGGTAGGTCATGTCGTAGCGGTCGTTCGGCGAGACCAGGTGGACCACCATGGTCAGGTCGGGCGAGCTTTTCACCGTGGTGATGCCCAGGCGCCGCACGTCCTCCGGCAGGCGCGGCTCGGCCTGCGCCACGCGGTTCTGCACGAGCTGCTGGGCCTTGTCCGGATCCGTGCCGAGCTTGAAGGTGACGGTCAGCGTCAGCAGGCCATCGCTATTGGCTTGCGACGACATGTAGAGCATGTCCTCGACGCCGTTGATCTGCTCCTCCAGCGGAGACGCCACGGTCGCGGCAATCACCTTGGGGTTGGCGCCCGGATACTGCGCGCGCACCACCACGGACGGCGGCACCACCTCGGGATACTCCGAGATGGGTAGCTTGAACATCGAGATGGCGCCGATCAGGAAGATCAGCACCGATAGCACGCCGGCAAAGATAGGCCGGTCGATAAAGAATTTCGAGAGATTCATCTCAGTCTCGGCAGTCTTGGCGAAAGGGCTCCCCCTGGCGGCCTGAATGGCAGGCGCCATGTGGAGCGGGGAAGCTAAAAATGGTCTGGCCTCGGGGCAGAGGTACGTTCAAAGCCGGCGCACTGTGGATGCGCCCGCCCTCTCCCCCGTCCCTCTCCCGCCATGCGGGAGAGGGGAGCAAACCCTTGACGGATTCAGCGCATGCGGCTCATGCCGGATCGGCTCAGGTCACCGGCTTTGCGTCGGCCGCCTTATCCGTGGCTTTCTCCGTGGCCGCTTGCTTGCGGTCAGCCGATTCGCCGCGTTGATCCAGTTCGCGCTTGAACGCCATATCGACCGGCTTGGGTGCGACCGTGATGCCGGGGCGCACACGCTGCAGCCCGTTGACCACGATCTTCTCGTCGGCCTTCAAACCCTGGCGGATCACGCGCAGCCCTTCATACGACGGCCCAAGCGTGACTTCTCGATAGGCCAGCTTGTTGGCGCTATCGAGCACCAGCACAAACTTCTTGCCCTGGTCGGTGCCGATCGCGCGGTCGTTGATCAGCACCACCGGGTGCGGCGAGCCACCGCCGAGCTTGATGCGCGCATACAACCCCGGCAGCAGGCGGCCGTCCGGGTTGTCGAACACGGCGCGCACACGGATGGTGCCGCTCTTGGTGTCGAGCCGGTTGTCCAGCGACTGGATACGGCCCTCGCGCGGATAGTCCTCGTCGTTGGCCAGGCCCAGGAACACCGGGAGCTTTGACTGGCCACCTTCGCCACCGGAGGCGCCTGACGCTCCGGACGCTTTGTCCGCCGTATAGCGCAGGTAGGTCTGCTCATCGAGCTCGAAGCTGGCATACACCGGCGAGACCGATACCACGGTGGTCAGCACCGGCGTGCCGGCACCGGCCGCCACCAGGTTACCCACCGTGATCTCGGCGCGCGATACGCGCCCGCTGACCGGCGCGGTGATGCGCGTATAGGTCAGGTTGAGGCGAGCCACATCCAGCGAGGCCTGCGCGGCACGCACATTGGCGATGGCTTCGCGCGAACCGTTGTCGCGCTCATCGAACTCGCGGCGCGATACCGCGTTGTCCTGCACCAGGCGCTGCGCGCGGGCCAGCTCCGTCTGCGCGTGGCCGGCACGCACTTGCGCGGCGGCCAGCGCGGCTTCGGCGCGCGCCACCTCTGCGGCATAAGGACGCGGGTCGATGGTAAACAGCGGATCGCCCTTCTTCACCAGCGCGCCTTCACGGAAGTGCACGGCGTCGATGGTGCCGCCAACGCGGGCGCGAATCTCGACCCGGTCCACCGCTTCCAGACGGCCGGAGAACTCATCCCATTCGGTGATGGTCTTGCCAAGGGCCGCTGCCACGTCCACGGTGGCGGGTGCTGCCGGGCCAGGCACGGCCTGCGCCTCGCCAGCGTGCCAGGGCTTGAAGATCGAGGTGGCCAGGCCAGCGCCGAGCACTGCGACGATGGCCAGGGCAATCATGGTGCGTCGAGTTTGCTGATTCATTTTCTTGACTCCGTATTCCGTCTGCGGGTTTTCTTCAACTGGAAAGCAAAAATAGGACGAACGCCCCCGCCGGAGCGCGCCAAGGAGGCGCGCCCGGTACGCCTGCTGCTCGCAGGCCGGCTTGGCTTGTTGGTAACGCGGGATCAGCCGGGCGGGCTGGCTCCTGTCTGGCGTTCGGCCTTGGGTGAGGCGTCGTCGTCGCCGGCAAGATGGCCTTGCAGGTAACGCGCGCCTTCGTTTATCCACACCTGACATCGGTCGTGGGACACTTCCACGCCGGCGCCACAGGCACCGGGCATGATCTGGACCTGCGCGGGCACACTCGCCGTGCACAGGCGGCTGACAAAGGCTTCGCCTTCGGCGCGCAAGGCATCTTCTTCCGCCACCTGCACAAAGGTGGGCGGCAGGCCGGCCAGCCGCGACGCCAGCGCCGGGGCCGCGTAGGGATGCACGCTGGCGGCCGGGGTCGGCAGGTAATCGCGGTAGTAGCCCGCCAGGCGCTGGAGCATTTCCAGCGGCACGCTGCGCCCGCCCTGCCCGACCGAGCACGAGGCGTGCTGCAGGCACGGATCGGTCACCGGGCGGATCAGCCACTGCGCGCGCGGCTCGGGCAAGCCGCGGTCACGCAGCATCTGCGACAGCGCGATCGCCAGGTTGCCGCCCGCCTCTTCACCCACCAGGGCAAAGCGCAGCTTGTCCACCTTCAGGCGGCGCGCATGGCGCAGCACCCATTCGGCGGTATGAAACACGTCCTCCGGCGCCGCCGGGAACGGAAAATCGGGGGCCAGCGAATACGCCGGAGTGACCACCACCGCTGGCACGGTAACCGCCAGCGAGCGCGCCAGGCGCTGGGATTTCTCCAGGCTGCCGTCCACAAAACCGCCCGCATGCAGGTAGATCAGCCACGGCAGCAACGGCGCCGCCTTACCCTCCGGATAGCCCGGCGGGTAATTCAAGCGCACCGTGATGGTGCGCCCGCAGCTCTCCACCTCATGCTCGGTCACGCGCCCCTCGGCCAGTTCGGCTGCTAAGGCTGCTGCTGCGGCTTTCGATTGCGAGGGCGACATGTCGGTCACGTGCGGCGCGAGGGCGACGCATCCATTGCATATTGCGATGCAGCGAATTATGGTGGTTGATGAAGGTGGGATAAAGCGAGGCTTTACCAATGCACTGTTTCTCCGGTGAAATAATCGGGCATGTGGCGCCAGGGAAACCCTTTGCTGTGCAAGGTCATCCATTTTGTGCTCCACTCCCGCACCTGCGCATCCGCGCAAGCCGTCATGAGCCACGCTGGGCCGCACCCCACCCGGGTACCTGCCCCGCCAGCCAGACCTGCCTGTTTCCATACCCAGGGGAGTGAACATGGATCGTCTCGTATCAATGCAGGCCTTCACCCGCGTGGTGGATGTCGGCAGCTTTGCGCGCGCAGCCGAGGCCATGGACCTGCCCAAGGCCACGCTCACCCGGCTGATCCAGAACCTGGAAACCCATCTCGGCGTGAAGCTGCTGCACCGGACCACCCGGCGCATCAGCGTGACCACCGACGGCGCCGCTTATTACGAGCGCTGCGTGCGGATCCTGGCGGACGTGGAAGAGGCCGAGCAATCCCTCACCCACCAGAACAACACGCCGCGCGGCACGCTGTGCGTGGACACCACCGCCGGGCTGGCGCAACTGGTGCTGATCCCCAAGCTGCACGAGTTTTTTGCCGCCTACCCCGAACTCAAGATGGAACTCACCATCAACGGCAAGCCCATCGACCTGCTCAAGGAAGGCGTGGACGTGGTGCTGCGCGTGGGCGACCCGGTGGACGACACCATGGTGGCGCGCCGCATCGGCCAGCTGCGGCTGGGGCTCTACGCCTCGCCGGTCTATCTCAAGCGCAACGGCACGCCCGCCCAGCCCAGCGAACTGATGCAGCACCGGGCCGTGAACTACCTGTCCAACCGCACCGGCCGCGAAGTACCGTGGCCGCTCGGGCAAGGCGAGCAGCGCACGGAAATGCTGCTGCCCTCGTCCATTTCCACCAACGATGGCGACGTCTACCTGAGCTGCGCGCTGGAAAGCCACGGCATCGCCCGCATCGCGCGCGCCATGGCCCTGCCCTATGTGGAAAGCGGCCGGCTGGTCGAAGTCCTGCCCGACTGGCCTACGGACTCGTTGCCGATCGCCGCGATGTACCCGCAGAACCGCCACCTGTCGGCCAAGGTCCGCGTGTTCGTCAACTGGGTGGCCGAACTGTTCGCGCGCCATCCGCAGTTTGGCGAGACCCAGGCAGGACAGCCTCAGCCATCGCGGCAACCCAAACTGGCAGCCTGAGCACAACACCGGCGTACTGCGCACTGGCACCGGCTACACCGCGCCGGAGGACGCGCAGGACGCGGAAGACGTTGAGCCCTCCGCCACGGCCAGCGCCTCCACCTCGAACAACATCCCATCAAGCGCCAGCCGCGGCACCGGAATCAAGGTGCACGCCGGCTTGGGCGCGTCGCCCCAGGCCCGCTCCACCGCCGCCGCCAGCACGGCCAGGCGCGCCTCATCGTGATCCACCACCAGCACGGTCAGCTTGGCCACATGGCGCAGTTGCGCGCCCGCGGCGGCCAGCGCCACGCCCAGGTTGTCGAACGCCTGGCGCACCTGCGCCTCGAAGCTGTCCGGCAGGCTGCCATCCACGCGCTCCCCACCCTGCCCGGCCACGCAGACCAGGCCCGCGCCGGGCGCGACCATCGCCACATGGGAATAACCGTTGGCGCTGGGATCATAGAGGCCAAGCGGATTGAGCATGGTGAGCTGACGCGATGCGTGTTGGGTACGAGCGGCTTGCATGGGACGGTTTCCTTGATGGACAGCACTGAGACAGCACTGAGTCAGCACTGGGACAGCGTTGAGACAGCAATCATCGGCTTGGCCGGATGCACGACAGGCTCGACATCACCGCCCGCCTGCCCTAATATCCAAGACAGTTTTTGGATATTAGGGCGCACCCATGAATTATGCAAACAATAACTTGGATAACCCTACAGGGTCTCCGGGTGATCGCATCCTGTTCCTGCTGAAGACCAAGGGCGCGGCATCGACCACGCAAATCGCCCAGGCGCTGGGCGGCACCGTCGAGGCCGCGCGCCAGCAGGTGCAGAAGCTGCTCGCCGCCGGGCTGATCGAGGGCCGCCAGCAAGGCGCCAGCGGCGCAGGCCGGCCGCGCCAGGACTGGACCCTCACCGCCAGCGGGCACGGCCGCTTTCCCGATACCCACGCGCAACTCACCATCCAGCTGATCGGATCGGTGCGGCAGTTGTTCGGCGAGCAAGGCATGGACAAGCTCATCGGCCAGCGCGAGTCCGAAACCCGCGCCCAATATCTGGCGGCCGTCGCCGGCCAGGGCGAGTTGCCGCAGCGGCTGGCCACGCTCGCCGCGCTGCGCTGCGCCGAAGGCTACATGGCGCGCCTTGAGCAAGACGGCAACGACTGGCTGCTGATCGAAGACCATTGCCCGATCTGCGCCGCTGCGCAGACCTGCCAGGGGTTCTGCCGGGCAGAGCTGCGGATCTTCCAGGAGGTCGTCGGCGCGCAAGCCACCGTCACCCGCGAAGAACATCTGCTGAGCAACGCGCGGCGCTGCGTGTATCGGGTCAGCGCCGCAGCGCAGGCGGCATAGCCGGCAAAGCTGGTGTTTGCGTGGATTGGTCATCCCCGCCACCGGTGCTATCTTGCTGCGCAGCCACAGCCGCCGTACCCCGCCAGCCAATTCGAAGTTCTAACCCCGCTGAAGACATCCCATGCCTTGCCACCAAGCAAACACGCCGGCGCGATGGCTGCGCCAGGCCACGCTCAGCCTCACGCTGCTGCTCTGCACCCTGGCTGCGCGCGCGCAGACCGCGCCACAAGTCGTTGACATCCCGACCCGCCCGGGCGTGACGCAGCGCTTCCTGTATCTGGCGCCCGCACAGCCCACGGCCGCGGTGATCCTTTACGCGGGCGGGCATGGTGGCCTGAACATCTACCCCAACGGGGGCATTGCCTGGGGTGCCGGCAATTTCCTGGTGCGCTCGCGCCAACTCTTCGCCGACAACGGCTTCGCGGTTGCCGTCATTGATGCGCCGAGCGACCGGCTGTCCTGGCCCTACCTGAGCGGCTTCCGCCTGTCCGCCGAGCATGCCGAAGACACCAAGGCCGTGATCGCCTGGATGCGCAGCCACACCAACCTGCCCGTCTGGCTGGTCGGCACCAGCCGCGGCACCCAGTCGGTGGCGTCCACCGCGATCCGGCTAGCAGATGATGGCGGCCCCGATGGCATCGTGCTGACCGCCACCATCCTGCGCGACGATCGCGGCCAACAGGTGCCGGCGATGGCCCTCGACAAGCTCAAGATTCCCGTGCTCGTGGTTCATCACGAACAAGATGGCTGCAAGCAGTGCCCGTACGACGAGGTGCAAGGTCTGATGGACAAACTGGCCAAAGCCCCCAAGGCCGGATTGATCCATTTCGCCGGCGGCAAAAGCGTTGGAGACCCGTGCGAGGCCATGTCCTACCACGGGTTCAACGGGATCGAGCCGCAAGTGGTGAAAGCGGTGGCGGGATGGATGGCGGAAAAATAAAGACTCGGCAAGCCATCATGACAGTCCGGCAACAGCATCATGACAACGCGATGACGCACCGTTGCGCCGCCCCGTCGCACGTGCAAAATGCCTTGCCGGTAACAAGGCAGCGAGTGCTAGGATAAGCCTGTGACCTCTGCGGCGGACCGCGCCGTTGCAGCGTTACTGCAGTACGTCCAATACGCGCGTACATGCGCCAAGTGCGCCGTTCACTGACATGCCCGGGAGGTTCCAAAATGACTCCGACCCTCTCTTGGCAAAACGTGAAACGCAGCGCCACGCTCACCAGTCTGCTCATCAGCCTGTTCGCCAGCTGTGCGCCTTGCGCGCACGCGGGCGATATCACCGGCGCGGGCTCCACCTTCGTCTATCCGTTGCTGGTGAAATGGGCGGCCACCTACTACACCAAGACCGGCCAGGAGGTGAACTACCAGCCCACCGGCTCGGGCAACGGCATCCGGCAGATCAAGGCAGCCAATGTCACGTTCGGCGCCTCCGACATGCCGCTCAAGCCCGATGAATTACGCGCAGCCGGGCTGGTCCAGTTTCCGCTGGTTGTCGGTGGCGTGGTGCCGATCGTCAACCTGGATGGCGTAGCCGCGGGCCAGATCCGCTTTACCGGCCAACTGCTGGCGGATATCTACCTGGGCAAGATCGCCAACTGGGCTGACCCGGCCATCGGCGCGATCAACCCCGGCATCCACTTCCCCAATCAAAAGATCCTGGTCGTGCATCGCAGCGACAGCTCCGGCACAACCTTCAACTGGGCCGACTACCTGTCCAAGGTCAGCGACGAATGGAAAGGCAGCGTGGGCTCGGGCACCACCGTCAAATGGCCGGCAGGCGTCGGCGCCAACGGCAACGAGGGCGTGGCCACCTACATCAAGAATGTCAAAGGGGCGATCGGCTATGTCGAGCTGACTTACGCACTGCAACGCAAGCTGCCCTACACGGCCGTGCGAAACCGGGACGGTGCGTTTATCGAGCCCGCGCGGGAGAGCTTCAGCGCAGCGGTGGCGTCCGCGGACTGGAGCCAGCACCCCGACTTCTATCAGGTCATCACGGACGCGCCCGGCATGCAGGCATGGCCAATTACCGGCGCCGTGTTCGTGATCATGCCAAAGTCCCCGAAGGATCCCGCCGGCGCCAGAGCCGCGCTCGCGTTCTTCCGCTGGGCACTGAATGACGGGCAGGCCGACGCCGCGGCAGAGCACTACGTGGCGCTGCCACCCGCGCTGGTCAAGCAGATCGAAGCCTACTGGGGAGAGAACCTGAAGTGAGTGCGAGCGGTGAGTTCGGGTAGCGAGTTCGGGTAGCCCTGCGCTGCAGCGGGTTCCCGGGTTCCCGGTTTCCGCTCAGTGCTCCGTATCGCCGGCGTGGGCGCTCCAGTCGATATGGTCCGAAAGATAGTGCCTGTAGGCGTACTCGACATCGGCATCGGCGTCCTCATGGGCCTGGAGCGGATTGTCCCTGCACATGGGGCAAGTGTGGCGTGATGACGCTTGCGTCTGCGTGCCCTCGGTCATGGTCACAAACCCTCTGTAACGCCCCCAGGGCAATTCCTCAACAGAAGTGACGAGGAACAGATCGCCGCGCTGATACGTTGCCATGACTGCACTCCTGCATGCTGATCGGGGACATTCATTCTAGCAACGGCTTGCGCGAGCGCAACCCCGTTCTGGCAGCCTCGAAGCCGAGGTTACTCAAGCGCCGCTGGCGCGTCTTCTTGCACGTCCTCCTGCGCCAGTTTGCACTGGCGATCCAGGAAATCGCTGGCGTGGCCGTTGCTGCCAGCCGCACGATCGACCGGCTGGTCCACGATGACAAAGCCGCCCCTGTCCGCGGCATCCGCCACATAGGTGACAAACACGCCCCGGTCCGGCACGGCTGACGCCGCCTCGCCAAGACGGTGCTTGATGAGCAGGAATGGATTGATGGACATCGCTCCCTGCGGCGAAGGCACGAAAACCGCCTGTACCGGCTTGCCCATGAACCGCAACGCCGTCCAGGTGGTGCCGATACGCGCGCGCGCACCAGCGACAAAGTCCCTGGCATCCCGGCTGATGCAGTCCAGATGGATATGCATCTGCTCCTGGCTGCGCGCCGCCTTTGCATTGATCGCCAGCCCCAGGATGCCATCGGGCAACGGCCGTGCGCGTGCCCGCCCGACAAACCGTCTCACGTCCCAGCCGAATGCCCACGGGTTCGCCGCGCCGTCCTCCCACACGCCGCGATCCTCCACGCCAGTCACCCGATGATCCGGAATGACGAGAAAGTGCGAGCGGCCGATTGCATCCTTGTAGAGCACAAAGCCTTTGTCACGGTCCACCACCACGCAATCGGGGTGCTGCGGCGCGCCGGGCGCCAGGCAGCGCGCCTGCACGTTACGCCACAGCCCGTCCTTGGCAAACATCGCAAGCAGCCCGACGTCCGCATCGGCCCAGGCGCTCGGCGCCATGCATAGCACCAGCAGCATGGCCAATCGCCGCGCCGTGGCACCAAAAACAAAAAGAGCCATCAACCTGATGGCTCCACACCCCGCGAACAAACAAGCAAAGCACACCCCATCCCCGGCATTCCTGGACGCACGGCGAGACAACAAGGCGAGAAAGTGGCCAACCGACTCGCTACGACGATCCAGGCCTGGGGCAGTCGTGGGTATTGGCATGCAGAACTTATCCACCTGAGTCGGCATAGCGTGCATTGTGCAGGACAAACATGGCAACACGATGGCGTGTTTGGCGACGCCGCATTCCTATACTCAACAATGCGCGCCACCGATTGTCAGGCGAGTGCCTGACCAAGCCCTTTCGCCCTTTCGCTCTTTCGCCCTTTCGCCCTTTCGCCCTCAAGCGACAGGCGACAGCACAGCACCGCATCACGCACCGCCGCTTCCTGCAGGGTGGCAGGCAATATGAGAACCGAATCACAATCCTCAATGATCGCCAGGATATCCGAAGCCCTGAAAGTCCCGGTGGAGGAGGTGGAGCGCGCGTATCTCGCCGCCTGGCACGAGCTTCAGGCCGACGCCAAGATTCACGACTACCTGCCACTGTTTGCCGCCAGGCGCGTGACGGAGGCGTTTCGCAGACAGCGCCAATCCGCAGCGCTGCCACCCCCGCCTGTTCCGGCATCGGCCGTGCCGCCGCGCTACGTTTAGCAGCCGAAGGGGCCGAAGTCATCGTTGGCGCGCCGCACCTGAACTAGAGCGGCGGCAGAGCGCCTTTCCTAAGACCACCGGCTTTCTGCGTACCAAACGCCGCTTTGTGCGACCTTTTCCGCTTGTCCGCGTAGCACGGACACGGACAAGCCTCCTACGCCGCACACGCTCTCCCCCACTATCGATCAGCTTCTATCGAGAGGACTCTGGCCCCCAAGCGCAGCGGCACAATGCGCGACAGCCTGCCCGCGTTCACACTGCCCACTCAGCCGCCGGCCAGTTCAGAGTTTGCGCAGATTGCCGCACGCCAGCAGGCCTGGCTCGACGAAGCCAGCCGGCAGCTCGAGCGGCTGGCCTGAGCGCAAGCACGCCCGCGTGCTGTGGGGCCATGCCTGAAAAGAGCGAACGCGCTGGAACCCGACAATTCTGCAGGCGAGTCTATCCGTCACCAGGCTCAGCGACCAAGACCGCTCCCGGCGATCTGCCGCTCCACGAACTGGGCGAACAATGCATGCAGGCGCGTCGCCGGATGAAGGTCGTCGGCGAACATGTAGGTCTGATCGGCATTGGCCGTCACGTAGGTAGCCGGCGCGCACAGCAAGGCCGTGTCGTGAGGCGTTTTCGCGGGATCGCAGGCGACGCCGGTGTTTGACACGACAAAGCCATTGGCCTGAAAGCTCGCGATGACCTGGTTCTCCCATGCATAAGAATCGATCTGGATGACCTTGCCTTGCAGGCCATCGGCCTGCAAGGCAGCGTTCAAGCTGTTGTTGAAGATTTGCGATAGCTGGGTCAGGTTTGCCCCGCCGTCGGCCGAGGCGACGCCTTTGGGCGCCAACCCGACATTCGGGACATTGACCACGACGACATGCGTGGCGCCGTTCTGGATGATCTGTCCGACAATTTGAGCCAGGGTGCTTGCCGCCGTCTGCACGGTCTGCGCCGCGGCCGGCAGTGCCCCGGCGCGAAGCACGTCGTTCGAGCCGCCCCAGACCAGCACCAGCTGATTAGCGTTGAAGCTCCCGTGTGCGGACAAGTAGCTCGAAACCTGCTGGTTGACGGGCATTTCGACGTTGCCGATCACGTCGGTAAGAAAATCGTTCAGGTTTGCCGGCGTTGCCACCGTAGCGCCGCCCTGCGCATAACCCAGGCCGCTTTGCGCATGTAACTGATGCGTGAAGTCGATCGTAAACGCCGCGCTTAGCGTGTCGCCGTAGTATTGCGCCACATCCTGTGTCCACACTTGCCCGGGATTGGTTGTGAATCGCCCCCCGCCGACGGCGCTAGCGATCGGCGCAAAGGTCCCGACGTCCGACAGGCTGTCGCCAAACGAGACAACTTGCAGAGCAATGCCGCCCGCCGGGGCGCCCGCGCCGCTGCTGTTACCCGAGCCGCCTGCCCCTCCATCCCCGCCGCATGCGGCGATCAGCGAAATCACCACGGCAAGCATTGCGGCACGCAACTTGTCATTGCTTCCTTGCATGGTTTCTCCCCCGCAGGTTGGCCGGGCAACCGCCCCCACATGGCGGGCTGATCGCCAGCCCGCAGTGCGCTGTTGCGACAAGCACCTTGTCAGGCTGACGAGTGCAAAGCGCACATTGCGGCCGCGCCGCTGATCAGCGGCCCATCAGTAGACAAGCAAAGGTCTCTGCGCGATGCAGCCCGACACATTGAGTATAGTGACCTGGACGGGTCGTGCAGTCGGTACGGTGCCGGACAGGGTGGTCGTTCGGATGTCGATCCGGCCCCGATCAGCAGGCCGGGGCCGCCCCTGGCGTGTTGCATCGCCCGGTCGCGCCAGGTTCCTCCGAATCAACGCCGAGAGACGGCTTTGCCAGGGGCTGCGGCAGCATCCAGAGCCAGCATCGCGGGCGCGATCATCGCCTGCAAGCGGGCGCGGCTGACGCCGTCTCGGGCCTGCACGGAGATGCCGTGCAGCAGCGCGCCGTATAGATCGCCGAGCGCGGCGATGTCGGTGTCCTGCCGCAGTTCACCGGTTTCCACCGCCGCATGCAGCCGGTCAATGATGCACTGCGTGCGCTGGCGGCATGGCGCGATCCGCGAAACCGCCTTCGCCTGCTTCGTATAGCGCCACCGCTTCCCGGAACAACGCTTCCTTGCTGCCGAACGCCGCGTAGATGCGCGCCGAGGCGAGGCCCAGCGCCTCGACCAGCGACGACATCGACGCGCCTTCATGCCCTCGCTCCCAGAACACGGCTTTGTCGATCAACAGACAATAGACGGTTCAATCCATGCAAACGATCAAAGGCCCAAGCCTCCGCCTCGCCCAGTTCAGCGACACACAAGCGCCGTTCGACACGCTGCCCGCCATCACCAAATGGGCCGCCGAAACAGGGTTCAAGGCATTGCAGATTCCGGCTTGGGACGAGCGCCGGTTCGACGTGAAAACCGCAGCGCCCGGAGGGCTTGATCGAAGCCGCCTTCGACGAACTCGCCAAACGCTGGTTGCCGGTGCTGAATGCCTGCGATGCGCAAGGCGTCAACCTTTGCTACGAGATCCACCCCAGTGAAGACCTGCACGACGGCGCCACCTTCGAGCGCTTCCTCGGCCTGGTTGGCGACCATCCGCTCTGCCACATGCTGTCGATCCCAGCCACTTTGTGCTGCAACAGCTGAACTACCTGGACTACATCGACTTGTACCGCGACCGCATCCGCATGTTCCACTTGATCGGCATAGGGGGCGGCGGCTAGCCGCGCCCCTGCCACACCACCTGGCATGCGGGTCCGCACCAGGCGGTTC
>NZ_JBXASU010000065.1:0-41499 GCF_058809705.1 Cupriavidus sp. MPR-AND1C
AGCAACGCATCGACAACAAGATCATCCGCCCCAGCGCCAACTACACGGGCCCGGAAAACCTGAAGTTCGTGCCGATCGGAAAACGGAAATAGGCTGGGCAGGCCGCAAACCGCCTTGCCATGTAGGGAAAGCGCCCTTGGCCGGCCTGGAGTTGCACCGAATTATGTAACGGATGGTAGGGGCACTACGCCCCGACTTTCAAATCGTAGAGAATAGCGGCGGATATGACTGCCGGCCTTGCCGGCAAGCCACCACTATTGACCCAACCCCAGAAGGAACCCACAGAATGAAGCATCTTGTCCTCGCCGCCTGCATCGGCGCCTTTACGCTGACCACCGCCGGCGTTGCGATGGCCCAGGAACCGGCCAAGAAGGCCGCTCCCGCCAAGAAGGCCCATGCGAAAAGCACCAAGAAGACCGCGGCCGCAGCGCCCGCAGTCGTCCCGAGTGGCGAAAAATGGCAGTGCGAACTGGGCCATGTCCTGTACATCGGCGGCAACATGCGGCGCGATGAAGTCATCACCGTGAACTGGGAGGGCAAGGAATACCGCCTGCCCCGCCTGTCCACCGTAACCGGCGCCGACCGCTACTTCGACGCCCGCTCCGGGCTGGACCTGGTCGTGATCCCGAGCAAGGCCATGCTGTTCAACAAGAACGCCGGCCAGCGCCTGGCCGACGAGTGCCAGACCGCGGACATGCAGGCTGGCGGCTCGGCCCCGACCCAGGCTGGCGCGCTGCGCGCTCCGGTAGCCACCCCGCTGCTGATCGCCCCGGCGGCACCGGCAGCCGATGCTTCCCAGGCACCGGCCGCCCCCAAGCAGTAAGCACCAACCTATAAGCAGTAAGCGCAGTAAGACCAGTAAGCGGTAATCAGTAGTAAGGGGCCGTAGCCTGGCATCGTCCGGCTACGGCGCCATGGGCACCAGGAAGCACAAATATCCGAGGGATATCCCATGTCCGCGCCTATTTCGAACGTCCGCCCCGAACCGGACCCGGTCATGGCCGACATCGTCGACTACGTCACCAGGTATCAGGTCAAGAGCGCGCTTGCCTACGACACGGCCCGCAACTGCCTGATCGACACGCTCGGCTGCGGCCTGGAAGCCCTGTCGTATCCGGCCTGCACCAAGCTGCTGGGCCCGATCGTGCCCGGCACGGTGGTCCCCAACGGCGCCAAGGTGCCCGGCACCCAATTCCAGCTCGACCCGATCCAGGCCGCCTTCAATATCGGCGCCATGATCCGCTGGCTCGATTTCAACGACACCTGGCTGGCCGCCGAATGGGGCCACCCGTCCGACAACCTCGGCGGCATCCTCGCCACCGCCGACTGGCTCTCGCGCAACAACGTGGCCGCCGGGCGCAAGCCGTTGACCATGAAGGACGTGCTCACCGGCATGATCAAGGCCCATGAGATCCAGGGCTGCATCGCGCTGGAAAACGCATTCAACAAGGTGGGCCTGGACCACGTGGTGCTGGTCAAGGTGGCTTCCACCGCCGTGGTTGCGCAGATGCTCGGCCTTGCCGTTGACGAAATCCTCAACGCGGTGTCCCTTGCCTGGGTCGACGGGCAAGCGCTGCGCACCTACCGCCACGCCCCCAATACCGGCAGCCGCAAGAGCTGGGCCGCCGGCGACGCCACCAGCCGCGCGGTGCGCCTGGCGCTGATCGCCCGGACCGGCGAGATGGGCTATCCCTCGGTGTTGAGCGCCAAGGGCTGGGGCTTCTACGACGTACTGTTCAAGGGCCAGCCCTTCAGGTTCCAGCGCCCGTATGGCACCTACGTGATGGAGAACGTGCTGTTCAAGATCGCCTTTCCGGCCGAATTCCACGCGCAGACCGCGGTGGAGGCCGCCATGACCCTGCACGGCCAGCTGTGCGCCGCAGGCAAGACGGCAGCGCAGATCAGGCAAGTCACCATCCGCACCCACGAGGCCTGCATCCGCATCATCGACAAGAAAGGCCCGCTGGCCAATCCCGCCGACCGCGACCACTGCATCCAGTACATGGTGGCGGTGCCGCTGCTGTTCGGCCGGCTGAGCGCCGAGGACTATGAAGACAAGATAGCGGCGGACCCGCGCATCGACGCCCTGCGCGACAAGATCGTGTGCGTGGAGGATCCGCGGTTCACCGCCGACTACCACGACCCGGACAAGCGCTCCATCGCCAATGCGCTGACCGTTACGCTGGACGACGGCACGGTGCTGCCCGAAGTCGTGGTGGACTACCCGCTCGGCCACAAGCGCCGGCGCGACGAGGGCATCCCGCTGCTGGTGGAGAAGTTCAAGACCAACCTGGCCCGCCGCTTTCCGGCCAGGCAGCAGCAAGCGATCCTGGCGGTGTCGCTGGATCAGGCGCGCCTGGAGGCCATGCCGGTCAATGAGTATGTCGACCTGTACGTGATCTGAGTGATCTGAGTGAACTGGGTGGCCTGAGCAAAAAACAGGGCCGATTCGCGTGCGCCAAAGCCAATGGGGCTGACGGCGGCTGACGCCTTGGCCTAAAATCCACGCGGCACGTACCTTGGTTTAGCGATTCAGCAGCAAAGCAGTCCTGCACGATCAATCAGCAAGAAAAGCAGTAGGCATGAACACGGCGCGCAACCCGCGCCGCGCGCCGCGCGGCAACCCTGCTTCTCCGGCAGCCGGCGGCGATAGACGATTTACGAGTCCAAGCAAGTCCGCACCATCCTTCGATTGGAGTAAGGCAATGCCCCACAATCTCAATAAGACTCTGAAAGAATTCAAGATCGGCCCGTCGAGCAAGGGCCAGTTCTACTCCCTGCCGCAACTGGGCAAGGCACTAGGCGTGGCAGTCGAGCGCCTGCCGGTATCGATTCGCGTCGTGCTGGAATCCGTGCTGCGCAATTGCGACGGCAAAAAGGTCACCGAGGAGCACGTCAGGCAGCTCGCCCACTGGAAGCCCGTCGCCGAGCGTGTCGACGAGATCCCCTTCGTGGTTGCGCGCGTGGTGCTGCAGGATTTCACCGGCGTGCCCTTGCTGGCCGACCTGGCCGCCATGCGCAACGTGGCCGAGAAGATGGGCAAGAACCCCAAGAAGATCGAGCCGCTGGTTCCCGTGGACCTGGTGGTCGACCACTCGGTGCAGATTGACCACTTCCGCGAAAAGAACGCGCTGGACCTGAACATGAAACTGGAGTTCCAGCGCAACAACGAGCGCTACCAGTTCATGAAATGGGGCATGCAGGCCTTCGATACCTTTGGCGTGGTGCAGCCGGGCTTCGGCATTGTGCACCAGGTGAACCTGGAGTACCTGGCCCGCGGCGTGCACAAGAAGGACGGCGTGTACTACCCCGACACCCTGGTCGGCACCGACAGCCACACCACCATGATCAACGGCATCGGCGTGGTGGGCTGGGGCGTGGGCGGCATCGAGGCGGAAGCCGGCATGCTGGGCCAGCCAGTCTATTTCCTGACGCCCGACGTGGTCGGCGTGGAGCTCAAGGGCCGCCTGCGCGAAGGCGTGACGGCAACCGACCTGGTGCTCACCATCACCGAAATGCTGCGCCGCGAGAAGGTCGTCGGCAAGTTCGTCGAGTTCTTCGGCGAAGGCACGGCCAGCCTGGCACTGCCGGACCGCGCCACCATCGGCAACATGGCACCGGAGTACGGCGCCACCATGGGCTTTTTCCCAGTCGACGAGAAAACCATCGACTACTTCAAGGGCACCGGCCGCACCGAAGAAGAAATTGCCGCCTTCGAGGGCTATTTCCGTGCCCAGAAGATGTTCGGCGTGCCCAAGGCCGGCGAAATCGACTACACCAATGTGGTCACGCTGGACCTGGGCACCGTGGCGCCCTCGCTGGCCGGCCCCAAGCGCCCGCAGGACCGTATCGAAATCGGCAACGTCAAGTCCACCTTTGCCTCGCTGTTCGCCAAGCCGACCGCCGAGAACGGCTTCAACAAGGACATCGCGGAACTCGACAAGACCTACACCACGGCCGACGGCGTGAACGTGAAGAGCGGCGACGTGCTGATCGCCGCCATCACGTCCTGCACCAACACCTCCAACCCGAGCGTGCTGCTGGCTGCCGGCCTGCTGGCCAAGAAGGCGGTGGAAGCCGGCCTCAAGGTGGCGCCGCATATCAAGACGTCGCTAGCCCCTGGCAGCCGCGTGGTGACGGAATACCTTCAAGCCGCCGGCCTGCTGCCGTACCTGGAAAAGCTGGGCTTCGGCGTGACCGCCTACGGCTGCACCACCTGCATCGGCAACGCCGGCGACCTGACGCCGGAACTGAACGAGGCCATCACCAGGAACGACCTGGTGGCCGCCGCCGTACTGTCGGGCAACCGCAACTTCGAAGCACGCATCCACCCGAACATCCGCGCCAACTTCCTGGCCTCGCCGCCGCTGGTGGTGG
The DNA here is from genome assembly GCF_058809705.1 of Cupriavidus sp. MPR-AND1C. Classification (NCBI taxonomy): domain Bacteria; kingdom Pseudomonadati; phylum Pseudomonadota; class Betaproteobacteria; order Burkholderiales; family Burkholderiaceae; genus Cupriavidus; species Cupriavidus sp. MPR-AND1C. The sequence goes on from NZ_JBXASU010000065.1 coordinate 4,378, forward strand.
CCTACGCCATCGCCGGCAACGTTACGCGCGACCTGATGACCGAGCCGGTGGGCACGGGCAAGGGCGGCCGCGAGATCTACCTGGGCGACATCTGGCCGACCTCGGAAGAAATCCACGCGCTGATGAAGTACGCGATGGACTCGAAGGTGTTCAAGATCAACTACGAGCAGGTCAAGAAGCCGAGCAAGCTGTGGGCCAAGGTCAAGGGCACCAAGGGCCAGGTCTACGACTGGCCGAAGTCCACCTATATCGCCGAGCCGCCCTTCTTCGACGGCTTCGGCATGGAGCCGGCCGCCACGCAGTCGAGTGTGCGCAATGCGCGCGCGCTCGGCGTCTTCGGCGACTCGGTGACCACCGACCACATCTCGCCGGCCGGCTCCATCAAGGAATCGTCGCCCGCGGGCAAGTACCTGCTGGCCAACGGCGTGCTCAAGGCGGACTTCAACAGCTACGGCTCGCGCCGCGGCAACCATGAAGTCATGATGCGCGGCACCTTTGCCAATGTGCGCATCAAGAACCTGATGCTGCCCGTCAAGGCCGACGGCTCCCGCGTGGAAGGCGGCGTGACGCTGCATCAGCCTTCCGGCGAAGCGCTGTCGATCTACGACGCTGCCATGAAGTACATCGCCGAGGGCACGCCCACCGTGGTGTTCGGCGGCGAAGAGTACGGCACGGGCTCGTCGCGCGACTGGGCGGCCAAGGGCACCCAGTTGCTCGGCGTGAAGGCCGTGATCACGCGCAGCTTCGAGCGCATCCACCGCTCCAACCTGGTCGGCATGGGCGTGCTGCCCCTGCAGTTCAAGGGCAGCGACAGCGTGCAGACGCTCGGCATCGTCGGCGACGAGACCTTCGACATCGAAGGCATCGAAGGCGAACTGAAGCCACAGCAGGACGTGACGCTGGTGATCAAGCGCGCTAATGGCGACGTGCAGCGCGTGCCGCTGCTGCTGCGCATCGACACCCCGATCGAGGTCGACTACTACAACCACGGCGGCATCCTGCCGTTCGTGCTGCGTCAGTTGCTGGCTGCCTGAGCGCAATGCCCCTGGCCCTTCGGGGCCAAGGGGTGACGCCGCTGGCTCTGCGCCTCTTTCTGAGGCCATGGCCAGCGGCGTTTTTCTTTGGGGCGCCATCCGCGCCGGCCCTAAAGCGCATCAGCCGTCGCTTGCACCGGGCTTACCCCAAGTGTTGACCGGTGTAAGTTCCACGCAAGGCTGCCCTGCCAAACTGCCCGGCATCCACAAAGAAAACGCCTTGCGCGGGACAGCCCTGCCGGCCGACCCCGCCTGAAACGCACAGGAGACATCATGGCAAAGATTTTCATCGCATTCGTCGTCATTGCCGGCGCCGCACTGTATATGCTGTCAAAAGGCGGCGACATCTCGATGGGCGGCGAGCAGCACGGCGTGGAAACCCACGCGCCGGAGGCGGCGCAAGCGCCCGCGCAGAAGTAAAACCCGGTCGGTTCCGCCGCTGCGCGGCGCTGCCTGACGCAATGCAATACAGCCGCCCGGCCCCCTGGCGGCTTTTTTTGTCAACGCAGCGAGTAGAATACCGTTTTACCGAAAAACGGATGATTTCGACTTATGGCAGGTTTTCGCCCCAAGGCTTCCCAACGTCTTTCGCCTGACGCCGAGCGTCTGGTGGCCGATGCGCTTGCGCTCGATGCCTCGGGCAGCCGCATGGAGGATGGCTACTGGGAGCGGCGTCTTTCGCAACGCCTGGGCCGGCTCCTGAAGAACGGCAGCCAATCCGCGCTCGACGCGGCGCTCGAACACCTGTTCAAGCACAACGCCGACGCCTCCGACGTGCTCGCCGAGCAAGCCGAGACCCTGGCCGAATCGGCTACCGTCGAAATCGACGGCGTCACCTACGACGCCCTGCTGATCGCTGCGCCCATCCTGGCCCACACCCGCTACGCCATCCCGTCCGGCGCGCTCAAGCCCGAGCTGTCGCAGACGCTGGCTGTGCACATGCAGGCGCATGTGCTGGCGGCCAACACCAAGATGGCGCTGTCGCCCTACCTGTACAGCATCGACCAGCTGCCGCGCACGCACAGTGACACCTTTGCCCTGACCTACAAGCTGGTATCGGCCGCCATGGCCGGCACCACGCCCAAGGTCGACCTGCGCGACCTGCCGGAAACCGCGCCGATCCTGGCCGATCCGCGCTACCTGCTCGCCGTGGTGGTGGCGCCGCACGAGCAGGCCCTGTTCCGCTGGCAGGAAGACGCCAAGGAGCACCATGCCGAGCGCAGCGTCTGCCTGGAGCAATGGCGCACCCAGGTGCAGCCCTCGATCGCGCTGCTGATGCCCGGCTGTGAGTTCGACCTGCTGCTGCCCGACGCCTTCTTCCTGTCCTGCCGCGAATCCGACAAGAGCATCCGCCCGCTGACCGTGCGCGCCGCCGTCAACTACCTTTGCGGCACGCTGGATGTGCCGGCCGGCCAGATGGCGGCCGTGGTGGCGGCATTCGGCGAAGAGGAAGTCGAGGAATACCGCGTAGGCTTCACCATGCGCGGCGAGAAGGATGTGATCTACGGCATCGTCTGGCCGGTGTACGGCCGCGAGTCCGGCGAGATCGATGCCAGCGAGAAGGACAACCCGCTGGAGCAGATCTGCGAGGAACTGCGCAACGCCGGGGTGGAAGACATCTTCCGCCACGCCGCGCTGTTCGACCCCGAGTATTGCGAAGACTGCGGCACGCCGCTTTACGCCGACCGCTCGGGCGAGATCGTCCACGCCGAGTTGCCGGAAGACGCGCCCACGCAGCAGCCGCTGTTCCACTAAGAGGCTGTTTCAAAATGAAGCGAAGCGGTTCTGGCTAGGCGCGCGGCCGCAGACAGTACAAGTGGTACGGCAAGGCCGCGCAACGACGCCAGAATCTTTTTGAAATGGCCTCTAAACTGCGTCGCTTCGCCCTGAGTGACCAACGGCCCGCCTTGCGCGGGCCGTTTTTCCTTCAGCCGGCCGCCGCCGGGCTGACGCAGCGCCACAGCGCATGACCGGAGGCCGCGTACTTGCGCTCGAACGGCGTGATGGCCTCGGCCGGCTGCCACAGTTCGACCTGCGCAGGCCGGCCAACCAGCGCCAGGGCCTGGGCAAACTCGTCGATATAGACCTGCCAGTTGCTGCGGCATTCCAGATACCGGCCGCACGCAGCCAGCGCCGGGAACACCGCATGCCCCTGCCAGCGCCGCCCCAGGTGGCCGATCTTGGGCCAGGGGTTGGGATACAGCACGTAGTGGCGATCCACCGCGATGCGCTCCGACTGCAGCAGCCGCCAGACGTCGACCAGGTCCGCGCGCGCCCAGGCAAAATTGGCCGGCATCGGGCCGTCCCACCAGTCCTTGCCCCCGGTCAAGCGCTTTTCCGACTGATCCACGCCGATCACGAAATGCCCGGGGAACGCCGTGGCCAGGCGCAAAGTGCTCTCCCCCACGCCACAGCCAGCGTCCAGGATCAGCGGGGCCGCGCCGGCCTGCTGCCATTGCTGCAATGCAAGATCCAGCGCGCGCCGGCTTGGCTCGCCGATGGGCTTGCGAAAGGGCTCCGCCAGGTGGCGGGCAAGGCGCGCCTCGAGGTGGTCGTGGACATCGGCCTGTGCCGAGGTGATGGTGCGGGAGTTGGCAAACATGGGCGGGATTCTACCCGGCTGCCGAGCGCCGCGGGCACGCCAGGGCTTGCGGTTCTGGCAACGGGCGTGGACAAATGCCATCCACGGCTGCGAGCATAAGGATATGACGTCGATGTCGCACGCAGATGTCGTTTTGACGGCACAATGCGGGCAACCGGGGTGGACAAGCGGGCCGTCCAAGCATGTCCCGCCACCCCATCTGAGAACCCGCCGCCGCCCCATCCTGGCGGCGGCCCGTACGAGGAGCGCATCCCGATGACCGCCACACGCCGCACACGCCACACTTCCAGCCTCACCGCCATGATGCCGCGCCGCGCGCTGCTGCAAGCCGGTGCCGCGCTCGCGCTCAGCAGTGCCGCGCTGATGCTGTTGCCTGCCGGCGCGGCGCAGGCCGAAGACCTGCGCATCGGCTTGTCCGCCGATGTGACCTCGATGGACCCGCAGTGGAACAACTCCGGCCCCAACAACGCCATCGCGCTGCATATCTTCGAGTCGCTGGTGTTCCTCGACAAGAACGCCCGCTACATCCCCGGCCTGGCGCTGTCGTGGAAACCGGTCAACGCCATCACCTGGGAAATCAAGCTGCGCCCCAACGTGAAATGGCATGACGGCACGCCCTTTACCAGCGAAGACGTCAAGGCCTCGCTCGAGCGCCCCGACAAGCTCACCAACAGCCCGGGTTCCTTCACCAGCTACACCAAGCCGATCGCGCGCATCGACACGCCCGACCCGTTGACCGTTCGCCTGACCATGAGCGTGCCGAACTACGCCAACCTGGCCAACGACCTGAACAGCGTGCCGATCATGCCGAAGAAGGTAGCCGCCACGCTGAGCCAGGCGGATTTCGACTCCGGCAAGGCGATGATCGGCACCGGCCCGTTCAAGTTCGTGCGCTTCGCGCGCGGGCAGGAAATCGTCATGGCGAAGAACCCCGACTACTGGGGCCCGAAGACGGAATGGGATCGCGCGATCTTTCGCATCATCACGGACAACGGCGCGCGCAGCGCGGCACTGCTGTCCGGCGACGTCGACGTGATCGAAAGCGTCCCGTCCGCGGACGTGGCCAAGCTCAAGCAGAACCCCAAGTTCCGCATCGAGCAGCAGGTCTCGTGGCGCACCATCTTCTGGCAGATGGACCAGTCGCGCGACAACCCGCCCTACGTCACCGACAAGGCCGGCAAGCCGCTGGGCAAGAACCCCTTCAAGGACGCACGCGTGCGTGCCGCCATCAGCCACGCGCTGAACCGCGACGCCATCGTCAGCCGCATCATGGAAGGACTGGCCGTGCCGGCCTCGTCGATCGTCTCGCCGCAGATCTTCGGCCACCCCGGCACCAAGCCGGATGCCTATGACCCCGAAGGCGCCAAGAAGCTGCTGGCCGCGGCTGGCTATCCGGATGGCTTCGGCCTGACGCTGCATGCCACCAACAACCGCTACCTCAACGATGCCGCCGTGGCACAGGCCACCGCCAGCATGCTCACGCGCATCGGCATCCAGACCAAGGTGGAAACGCTACCGGTAGCCGCGTACTTCACCCGCGCGCGCCAGGGCGACTTTGCGTTCGAGATGCTGGGCTGGGGGTCGGCGGCGGCCGACGTGGCGCTGCGATCGATCACTGGCACGCCGAACCCCAAGACGGGATACGGCACGTGGAACTGGGGCAAATACAGCAATACCCAGCTCGACCAGCTGATCGAGAAATCGCTGACCACGGTGACCAGCGACAAGGCCCGCGAGGAGAACGCCCGCGCCGCAGCCAGGTTTGCTATGGCCGACCACGCCATCATCCCCTCGCACAGCCAGCTGGCGATGTGGGCCATGCGCAAGGACCTGAAGTACGAAGCGCGCACCGACGAATGGTCGCTGGCGCAGTTCTTCCACAAGCAGTAAGAGAGAGGCGGAGATGCAGAGAGGCGGCGTCGGGCACTGAACCCGGCGCCGCCAGCGACCTGGCGGCTTGGATCAGATCCGCAGGCCGTCTTCCTGGTTCGCGTTCGCCGCGCGCAAGCCCTTCACCCATTCCCGCGCCGGCAAGCCGGTCGTATCTTCCAGCACCTTCGCGCGAGTCTCCAGCACATCCCACGATACATCGATCGCCGGCCCATTGAAGGCAAGCGCAATGACATTGCCGTCGTGCACTTCGGGGAACACCAGCACGCGGTTATCGAACGCTTCGCAGATCCGCACGATGTTCTTCGGGAAGCTGTCGTGGTCGCCGAACAGGTTGATCGTCATCACGCCCGGCGCCTTGAGCACGCGGCGGCACGCCTTGTAGAACGCCGTGGTGTCAAGCACCGGCCCGCGCGCGGTGGCGTCATACAGATCCACCTGCAGCACATCCAGCGCGCCGGTGTGCGCGCCATCCATCACGTAGTCCCACGCATCCTGCTCCCGCACGGTAAGGCGCTCGTCGTCTTCACGCAGGCCGAACATGCTGCGGCCCGCAATGATCACGGCCGGGTTGAGCTCCACCGCCGTCACCCGCGCGCGGCTGAACTGGCGATGGCAGAACTTGGTGAGCGCTGCCGCGCCCAGGCCCAGCTGCGTCACGTGAAACTCCGGCGCCGAGGGCGACAGGAACAACAGCCATGCCATCATCTGCTGCGCGTACTCCAGCTCGATGGCATCGGGCTTGCGCAGGCGCATGGCGCCTTGCACCCATTCGGTGCCGAAATGCAGGTAGCGCACGCCGTCCATCTCGGAGAAGGTCACCGGCGCAAAGCGCGGAGTCATGCGCTTTTCCTCGCGCTGCGCAGCTTGCGCGCCGCGTGCGCCGCGTCCGTCCTCAGGGCTGCGCGCGCCGCGCGCGGGACGGCGCGAGGCCACGGCTTCAATCGATTTGCGTTTGAGAAGAGTCATGGTGGTCAGGAAGAATGCGTGTAAGCGTGCCGCCCACCGGGGTGGCACGCAAGTCAGTTCGGATCGATCCGGGATCAGGCCTTGCCGAGCGCGCCCTGGGCGCGCTGCAGCCACTCCCGGTTGTGCTCGCGGGCGTGGCGCGGCCAGTGCTTGCCGTCGTGCACGATCTCCGCGTACAGCGCCTGGGCGCGCTCCCGGTCGGCGGGTTCCCCGCGGGCCGTCAACCAGTCGGCAAACAGGCAGCGCGCGGCGGCATCGCTGGCGCAGCTCAGTGCCTGCTCGAATGCGGCCCGCGTGCCGGGCGCGTCCGACGCGGCCAGCGCGCGAGCGTACAGCAATGCAGGGTCCGCTTGCTGGCGCGCCTGGGGCTGGGAGGCAAACAAGCGCTCCAGCGCCGCTATGGCAGCGGCATGGCCACCGGTGGCGAACTGCGCGCGCGCCAGCCCCAGCAGCAGCGCCGGGTCGGTGGCGAACGGCCCGCTGGCGGCGGCCTCATAGTGTTCCAGCGCGGCCTTGGGCTCGCCCGCGTCGAGCAAGGCGGCGCCCAGGCGCATGCGGTGATCCACGGTGGGCGCGCGGTCGAACGCGTCGCGCGCCTCGCGCACCGCGCGGTTGGGGTCGACCAACTGGCCAATGGCGCGCTTGGCGGCCCGCGCACCCCGCGTCTGGCGCAGCCCGGGCAGGTAGATGGCGAAGAAATACACCACGCTGCCCAGGCCCGGGAAGGCGAACAGGATCAACAGCCAGTACATGTTCTGCTGAGTGCGCACTGCGTGCACGGCGAAGAACACGGCGATGATGACGTGAAAACCAATTCCTAGATACGGCATTGTCTATCTATCCTGCAAAGCGTTGGCCGGCGGGTTTCCCACCGGCATGCGTAGCCGTGATTGTGACAGATGCGGCCGGGGTGCCCGATGCGGCATGCTACTTGCTACTGTCACAAATGCCTTTTACGGTAAGGCTGTCTTGCGCTTACGTTCTGCGCTTGGCTTGCCGGCTCACCTGCCGGGCTTGCCTTGCCAAAACCCGAGACGCCCCTCCAACCTGGCCCTCCACGACAAAGGATCCGCAGATATGAGCTACATCCACTTCATCGGTGGTGAAAAAGGCGGCGTCGGCAAATCGCTCGTCGCGCGCCTGCTAGCCCAGCATTTTATCGACCGGAGCATGCCGTTCCTGGGCTTCGACACCGACAAGTCGCACGGCGCCCTGCTGCGCTTCTATGCCGACTTTGCCGCGCCCGCCGTGCTGGACAAGCACGATAGCCTGGACCCCATCATCGAGCACGCCGTGGAAGACCCGCAGCGGCGCATCCTGGTCGACCTCGCGGCCCAGACGCAGCACGCACTCGCAAAATGGATGGACGACGCCGACGTGCTGGCGCTGGCCGAAGCGCACGGCCTGACGCTCACCTGGTGGCACGTGATGGATGCGGGCCAAGACTCGGTCGACCTGCTGCGCCAGTGGCTTGACCAGTTTGGCGGCCGCATCAAGCTGGTGCTGGTCCTCAATGAAGTCCGCGGCGATCGCTTCGAGATCCTGGAAGCCTCGGGCGAACGCGCCCGCGCCGAAGCGCTGGGCGCCAGCGTGATGACGCTGCGCCACCTGCCCGATACGACTATGCAGAAGATCGACCAGCAAAGCACCAGCTTCTGGGCCGCGGTCAATCACCCGGATCGCGCCACCACCGGGCTCGGCATGCTGGAGCGCCAGCGCGTCAAGGTCTGGCTGAACCGGGCTTACGGGGAGATGGCTGCGCTGGCGTTGTGATGGGGCAGAACTGGCGGCCGGGGCGCCATCGCCGCCCCGGCCGCTGTTGCCGACGATGCGCGCGCCACGGCGCCAGCGCGTGCTGCCCGGGGGTTACGTAGCGCCCTGAACCCCATCGCCGGCAGCCTCCAGTCCAGCAAGCGCCTGCTGTGTCAGCAGTGCTTCGCCGTTCACCGCACGTGCGATCAGGGCATCAGGCTCCGCGACCGGGATTGCCTGCGCCTGGTACCACGCGTCGTCGTAGTAGGTGTGGCTATAGCGTTCGCCGCTATCGCACAGCAGGCTGACGATAGCCCCCTCCTCACCCGCAGCCGCCATCCGCTCGGCCAGGTACAGCACACCGACGAAATTCGTGCCTGTCGAGCCGCCCACGCGACGCCCGAAGCGCCCCGCCAGATAGCGCATCGCGGCAAAGGACAAGGCATCGGGCACCTTGAGCATCGCATCGATGCACGTCGGAATAAAGGAGCGTTCGACGCGCGGGCGGCCGATGCCCTCGATCCTCGATCCCGCGTCCAGGCTCAGGCTGCTGTCCGGCTGGCCCGCCAGCGTACTTTTGAAATAGTCGAAAAATACGGAGTTCTCGGGGTCCGCGCAAAGAATGCGGGTTTTATGTCGACTGTAGGCAACGTAGCGGCCCAATGTTGCGGCGGTGCCGCCGGTACCTCCGCTGGCCACGAGCCACGCCGGAACCGGGTGCTCCTCGTCAGCCATCTGCTTGAAAATCGACTCGGCGATATTGTTGTTGGCGCGCCAGTCGGTAGCACGCTCCGCATAGGTGAACTGGTCCATGAAATGGCCCCCGGTCTCCAGCGCGATACAGTGCGATTCCGTATAGATGTCCGCCGGATTGGCAACCAGTTGGCAGCGCCCGCCATAGAATTCGATCGCCTCGATTTTCGCCCTTGAGGTCCCCGCCGGAATCACCGCCACAAAGGGCAGGCCGAGCAGCCTGGCAAAGTAGGCTTCGGAGATGGCCGTCGAACCGCTGGATGCCTCCACGATGGTGCTTTTTTCGCTCAGCCAGCCATTGCAAAGCGCGTAGAGAAACAGCGATCTCGCCAGGCGATGTTTCAGGCTGCCGGTCGGATGACTGGATTCATCCTTGAAATAGAACTGGATACGGGGATAGCCCGGCAGGTCCAGCGGAATCAGGTGCGTATCGGCGCTGCGGTTGAAGTCGGCTTCGATCTTGCGAATCGCTTCGCGGGTCCAGTCAGAGCGCGGCATGGGAACCCTCACGGTAAATGACTGCGCCGCGGCGCGTCGATTGGCGTTGCGAGATTTCGATCATAGACCATCAGAGCAACCGGCTTGCCCGCCGGCACGACGACCAGCGCTTATGACAGCAGCCCACGCCACAACGCCAGCTTCTGCTCGAAATTGCGCGCCGCATGTGCCGGGCTCGATGAGGGCAGCACCACAGTCTCATAGCCTGCCGCCGCAAACTGCGCGGCGAAACGACCCGACGTGCCGCCGTTAAAGCCGACGCGGCGCAACGCAGGCGCCAGCGCCTTGAGCCGCACGAAGTCGTTGGCCTGCGGATGGCGGATATTGCTGTCCAGGCTGCCCTCGCGCACGCAGGCGCCGAGCACGTCCCACACGCCGATGCCGTAGGATAGGAGCCGCGCCAGCCGATCAGCGTAAGGCAAATCAGGCAGGGGCTCACCGGTCAGCGCGCCCAGCAGCGGCCAGAACTGGTTGATATTTTGGTCAATTTGACACCTGCCAATATGGCAGTAAAGCCACCATGCGCTAGCGCACACCACTAGATCTAGAAAATTCGTGTAATATATTTCAATATATAGTGGTCAAAGCCAGCAAAACGATGACCGAAGCAGACCAGATTAAGACCTTCCAGGCCATAGCAGAGGTTTCGCGCAAATGGGTCTCTGTGCTCGACACGAAGGCTGGCTTTCTCGTCGCCATCAACGGCGCGCTGCTGGCATTCGTCTGGACCAGCGCGAAGCTGCCGGATAGCCCATTGCCCTGGGTCAAGCACTTGGCATACATCGCATCCGGCCTAGCGCTGATCGCACTTCTGCTCGCGGTCGCCGTTGTATTCCCCCGAATTAAGCTCGACACAAAGCCGTCAGTCGGTTCAGTTTCGTTCTTTGCCTACGTTGCGGGGAAGTATGGCGAATCTGAAGGCTCCCGCTTTGCCAACGACGTACTGGCGATGAGCGACCGAGATCTGGCGCGCGAGGCGCTGGAGCAGCACCACGCAATATGCCACGTGGCAATGACTAAGAACGTGCGTGTTAAGCACGCAGCTGGTTTTTGGATCGGCGCACTCCTGCTCACCGCAGGCGCGATCTTCATTAAGGCGATGGGGTAAGCATGGAAAGCAACTGGCGCAACTATACGTCTGATGACAGCGACGATCGCCTACGGGAAATCCTCGATGCACCGGCCGGTGCATATGAAGAGCTGGACAGCATTCCCGACCGTGCGCGTCTTACATACACCAACGGTTTCTACGTCAATTGCACGGCAGTCTTCATCGACATCCGCGGAAGTTCGAACCTGACCACAATGCACACCACGCCGGTACTTGGCAAAATCTACCGCGCGTACATCAGTGAGTGCGTGGCCTTGCTGAACACGTCCCGGCAATGCAAAGAGATTTTCATCGCAGGCGACTGCGTCAGCGGTATCTTCGACACGCCTCTCAAAGAGAACATTGACGAGGCTTTCCTCGCAGCGGCGTCGCTCAACTCGCTGATCCTGCACCTCAACTGGCGCCTTGAAAAGAAGGGGTACACGCCGATCAAATGTGGCATCGGTATCTCGTACGGAAGGGCCTTGATGCTGAAATCCGGCTACAGCGGATCGGGCGTAAACGACATTGTCTGGATGGGCAACGTTGTGAACGAAGCCTCGAATCTGTGCCACCAAGGCAACAAGGACGGAAAGCTCCCGATACAAGTGGCGACCGTCGTCCACCAGAACCTCAATGATCACAACAAGAGCTTGTTGACGCCCGTACAGATGAACTTTTTTCTCCCCGCCACGCACCATCAAGGTGATGTATTGAATAGCGGGATGCAGGACTGGCTCGAAAAGAAGAAGAGCGCCATTTCTGCCAACACGTTGGCATCAATCTTACTGGGGCAGCAAGCAAATGCCAGTCAGCCACCCGCCGGAGCCCTCGCGGGCTTGTTCAATATCTCGCCAAGCAAAAAAACCTGGCTTTGACCATCATGCCTTCGTGAGGCCACAATGAATGCTTCCAAATACGACCGCCAAGTGGGATTGCAATGCCCAACCTGCGGATCAACGCACTTTTCTTGCGAGAACGGGTCAACAGATGACTCTGCGATTGTGACCTGTGGCTCCTGTGGCCGCAGTCTGTCGCGCGCCGATTTGATGGAAGCAAACGCGGAGAACGTCGATCAGCACCTAAAGGAAGTGGCTGAGCAGCTCAAAAGAGACATCGCCGAGGAACTGCAGAAGACGCTTAAAGAGGCGTTCAAAAACAGCAAGAACATAACGCTCAAATGATCAGCATGACGGTCGACCTCAGCGGCACCGCTGCGGTACTTGCCCTAGTACTGTCCGTTTACTCGACAGTGAAAACGGTTCAGTTCAACCGAAAACAGGTAGAGTTGATCAAGGGGCAAGCGGCTCTGAACGCTCTGCTCATCGAGCGTGAGAAAGCGGACGTTGAGGATGGGAAGCGCGCCGACCTTGGTGCGAGCTTTGTGAAACTCGGCTCGAATGGCTACCGCTTGAAGATATTCAATCAAGGTCGCGCTACAGCACGCAACGTTCGGATAGATTTCCCGGAGGGAAATGAAATCGTTTTAGAGAGTGACATCAAACTTAAGTTTCCCCTGCAAACGCTGGACCGATATCAATCCGTGCAACTCCTTGCGTCCGTACATCTAAACACAACACCAAAGATGGCCGTTAGGCTGTACTGGACGGATGACTTGGGCGCTGACCAATCTAAAACTCTGCATCCGACACTGTAGGCACCCCAAGCGAGTCCAAACGCCAAACAGTCAACAGACTGAAGAGTACAGATATGTGAGCATCAGTGTCGGCCGACCGGCACGTATTGCGGGCACAAGATGAGTCTCCAAGTGCCCATCAGCGAAGCCATATCCCAATATGAGCAAGCGCCCAGCCTCGTCAATAGCTCTGTTCGCTCGCTCACGGTGTATGTCGAACGGACTGTCATATCCGTTTCGAAATTTGTTCTGTCCAGGCGTAATGATCAGTCGCGTTGCGCCCGATAGTTCACCGCCATAGCTGACAGGCGTCCCATTCCGAAGATACCAATCTAAGCTTCCGTGGGGCTTAAGGACATTTACCCGTGGACTGTATTCAAACGACGCCTGCTTTTTCCGCAGAGAAACACTCCTGCAAAAGCTTAGGCGGCTTTCTTTTGGGTTCAATCGACCTGCAAATCGGCCCACGAACATCGTGTCAACGCCCAGATTCGCCTCCTCAGAAGCAACCTCAATCAGTCGATCATAGTTGGGAGTCACTATGGGCAATCCACTATTGGGTTTCAACAAATGCTTGAGAAGCCGGGTCAGCCTCAGAACCCGTGTACCATTAAAAACTTCGGCGACTGTTGCGCGTTCACGCTCCACAATCAATGCCGCAGTAACAGCGACAATTGAAGATTCTAGTGAAACCGATGGCGGATGCTTGAGAAGGGCCGCTTCTAGACCCACCTTTTCAACTGCGTCGCTGATCGAGTCCCAAAGGATACGGTCGTCCTTGGAAACGAGAGGACCCATCGTGGAACGGAGATGAGCTCCAAGTTCCCCCATACCTGGCAAGCCTTCTGCGCACGACAAGCCGGAGCCGATGATTGTTACCAAGCCGTCACGGAAGTGATCTTGCAGGACTTTCTTCAGTACATGCAGGTCCAAAGTTGCCTCCGGATATCTATTTTTCTAATTTCCACGCTGATCAGCCTGACGCTCACTCTAACGGTGCTTCTCCGAATTGACTGGACATGACGCCGCGTCCTCAGGAGCATTGAACAAATCACAGGAGTGCCAGACAAGGTCACTGGTGTAATCGAGAAGTGCCGAGGTATTCCGTAGTTGGTTTGTACCCACGACCCCTAGCTTTCTTGATGATCGCTTATTTTTTTTTACCCCGCCCAGATGCAGATTTCCTCTTCGGGGTATCTATTATCGCAAGCATTGCCGATCGACCACCACTCCGGTTCGCCTCAAGAACCTTTTGCAATAAAGTTGCAGATTGCGCTCCGGCACCAATCCACCCGACTTTCGCTAACTGAACGAACTCTGTATTGTTCAGATAACGGGGGCAGTTGTTGTAACCAATAGTCGTACCACCTCTTGGCCCCTTCGCCTCGGGCAATGTGAGGAACTCGCGTAAATGTGGCTCGCAAAGAGTGATGCCCGGGACTAGGCTATCGTCCCGGGCATCGGGGCGGAACTGCTCGCAAAATTTGAAGTAAAAGAGCTCTTCGTTGAGACGGTAACTCCAAAGCGTAGGCGACGAAGGAGGCACAGATTTGGCTACGGAGCGAAAAGCTGCCATGCTTGCAAGTTGCCCGTGAAGATTCGATGTTGGCTTGACATGGTATGACCATCCATCGATATCTTTAGCCATTCTCTTATACTGCAACAGCAAGAAATTATCGTAGCAAGTGCTATAGATTACAAGATCAATGCCAAGCACTGTCTCAAGGTCTGTCTGGTCTGCTACGTAAACTCGTACCGACCGCTCGGCGCCGTCAGAGAAGAGTGCCGCCTTTTGGGACTTCTCGCCCAGCAAGAATTTAAAAATCCGCGCGTCATGCTCTAGCATGCTGCGTTCTTGAACTGGCATTGCATCAAGCAGGTCAATAATCGACTGCGCTTTCTCGACCTTGTCTACTCGCAGATTCTTCAACACAGCAGGTCGATCAAGTTGCGCAATGTCAAGGCTCAGCCCAAGCCCATCACGTTGTTCATTCAGTCGCTCTACGCGGTTAGACTCTCCCACTAGGCGGGGCTCTGCTCCGCGCAAAGCTATGAGCTGGCTAATTGCGTGGGCAGCGTCGGGACGAAGTTCACAAAGCTCGGCGATCAACGCCTCCCAGGCGTTGAACTCTGTCCGTTTGAGTGTTTCAGGAGTACATACAGAATCGGCTAATGTGGTATTAATAAATTCATGGTCAACCACCGGAGCATCGAAGACAACCATGTTGGACATGCGCATCTTAACTTTGCCAGAGCCGCCGCTTCCATGCATCCTCTCCATCAAAGTCACTGCCGAAATCGACAGCGGCTCCTTTGCGAGCACCAACATAACCAGCTCTTTTCGCGCAAAGGTCCAGTCGAGCGCAGAGAATGACTCGCTTAATGGCAGCCCGGAGTGCAACCGCTCCGCGAGCCATCCTGTCCTCGCTGGTTCGAATGTGAGAACGAACCCGGAGTAGGCCGTATGTAGTTCTCTTTTTTTCTTTGCCATAGCTTCAAACCCAGCTTTGAATCGCACCTTCTATCATATACAGCCGGCATATGACCTTTGTTGACCAATTCCTGCCGTGACGATAAGTTATCGGCTAGCTCACATTCTTGATATAGGGGCAAAGGGGGATTGCGCATTTCCCCATGGAACAACACGCGCTCACAACAGTTATACATATGAGTGAGATGTGTTATCCCTGCCTCGCACTCCCGCACAAATATCTTTTCCATTAAGTCTAAAGACCTACCAAGCAAGATCAGTCACTTGGTAAAACCAGTGACTACTTGGCGAATCACGCTCATGAGCATTTCGCGCTTCTCATCGGTCAAGCCATCTAGTAATTCCAGAATCTTCCTGGCCTGATCTACCTTCCGGTTCGAGGCATCGGTCAGCAGTTCCTCTATCCCGCAGCCAAAAATCTCGGCCAGCTCCGCGAGCCGAACCACCGATGGGACCGCTACGCCGGTTTCAATCCGTGAAACCGCCTCGCGGCTAATGCCAAGCTCTTCCGCGACCTTCTCCTGCGACAGCCCAGCCGCGGCGCGCTTCGACGCGATTGCCTGTCCTACCGCCTTCACCAATGCTGCCTTCCGTAACTCGTCCATGTGTGACCTCATACGCACGGTCGTAATGGTCGGCTCAGTGAGGCAAAAATTACATGAACTGCGGCATCACATTGTGATGTTTAAGATTACAATGCGATGCCGTTATAGGGGATGCAGAGATGCCAAAGCGGGAGCCTAGTTCCAAGTCGTCTGATGGCCTCGGACAGGAAGAAGAAGTTGTAACGACGGCGCCGGCCATCCTACCCAGTACTTTCCGGCTGGCGCCTTGGCCGAACGAACTCAATCTAACTCTTTGATTTTTCGCGAAAAAAGATGTACGAAGCCAAAAACACTGGATAGTATTTAACTGTTGTTTTGACAACTTTAATCGGAAAATACTATGAGCGCAAAGCCTGAAACGAAGCCTTCCACCGCCCCGGCCAGCACTCCCGAAGCAGCAGGGAATCCGCAACCGAAGCCAGCTGCCCGAAGCATCGCTGGCGAATCCCCCGAGAAATTCCGGGCGGCATTGCAGGAACTGGACAGCGAACGCACTACGTTGGCCAAGACTGCCATCGAAAACATGAAGCCCGGCAAGCCCTTCGATCCGGCCGTGGTCCGGCAGATCAACAAGATCGAGACGCGGAAGAATCGGCTCATCGTCTCGCGCTTCGCCTCCCTTCTGCGGAAAAGCGGTCCGGAGGTCCAGGCAATTGTTCACCAGATCATCGAGCTTTGAGACAGGCGGGATGCCTGCTTATGCGAACCGTTGGGGAGGCATTGCCTTGCCCTCGTTAGTGCTGCGCTGCCGCGTCATTGATGCGGCGGCGCAGTTTTGCAAGTTGTGGTCGCGTTGTGTGGGTCAAGCCGTTTCATTACACGCGCCGCAAGTAGAGCCCTTGAGCACCAATAACAACTCACATAGAGGAATGTATGAAATCGAAGTTCGCAGGAGCATTTGCTATCGCAGTCAGCGCAGTAGTGCTGTCGGCGTGCGGGGGCGGAGGCGATGGAAGCTCTTCCGCAACCACATCCACCGCGCCGACTGCATCGCCTGCACCGACCGTTTCCATAGCTTTCGATCAATCGAAGGTCGCGCTGGGCCAGAATACGAAACTGACTTGGTCGAGCACTAACGCGACCTCCTGCACGGCGTCCGGCGCATGGTCTGGTACGCAAGCGACCTCGGGTAGTTCGGCACAAGCGGCTTCGACGCCTGGCCAGGCGGTGTTCACGCTGCAATGCACTGGCGCTGGTGGCTCGGCAACACAGTCGGCCACGATGATGGTTCCCCTGACTGTTCAAAAAGCCTCGTACCTGAACAAAGTCACGGCTGGCGAAGCCATTGGTCCGCAAGCCCTTCCCAAAGAAGTTGCTGCCGGAAATGCAGTCGCATTCGCCGACTTCTTCCAGGAAGGCACGTATTCGATGGTCACGCATTCGCTTGAATACAATTCTGGCGATCCGACGACGGCCAACAAATTCGGGCATATCCACTTCTGGAAGAATGTAAACGGCCAGTGGATCGACCATACTTCGGATGTTCTGACGAGCAACACCGGCTGCCTCCACCCTCGGAAGGCACTGGTTGCGGATTTCAATGCTGACGGGAAGCCGGATGTCTTCTTCGCCTGCCATGGCTTCGATGCAGCGCCGTTCCCTGGCGAGCAGCCGCACTACTTGCTCAGTCAAGCCGATGGCTCGTACAAGAACGCAACGGCACCGACCACTTGCTTCTGCCACAGCGCATCCGCCGCCGACTTCAATGGCAATGGCTATGCTGATGTGGTTGTGACCGACAACATTGTCCACGCGAAGCCGTACTTCCTCATCAACGACAAGAACGGCTCCTTCGCCGAGGACTTCACGCGACTCCCTGGCACGATTCCTATCTCGTCCCAGATCTATACGGCAGAGCTGATCGATTTCGGTCGTGGTCAGTACGACGCATTCCTTGCTGGCGACGAAGACAACACGAACAACACCGGTTGGGTTCCGACGATCATCAAGAACGATGGGACGGAGCATTTCGTAACCACGCAAGCCCTGCCTGCGGATGCGAATTACACGACCACGCTGGATGTTGTGCTCAAGAACGGGCAGGTCTACCTGAACCGCGTTCACCTGACCCACACGGCAGCGTACTACGGCTTCAGCGAGATTCAGAAGGTCGATCTCGCGTCGAACACCGCAAGTCAGATCTACACCAACACGGCATCGTTCCCGAATGGTCAGACCTGGCTGAACTGGATCATTCCGTTCCAAGGCAAGATTGTGAGCCTTGACTCGGTGTATGGCGTTTCTGTTCCACAGTAATCAGCGCAACTAGCGGGCCTCGGGAACAACTCGCGATCTTCAACACTATAGAGAGATAGTGAATGAGTTGTTCCTGTTCGCATCGCCAGCCAACAGACATCGGCCAGCAAGGCCCCTCTCCTAGTCACTTGGAATCACCATGCACGGACTATTTCACTTTCTCTTCACCGTCAGCCTGCTGGCGCTAATTGTCGCGATGATCCGCCCTGCCTTTGCAGCGAGGGTCATCGCAACGCCCACGCGAAAGAAGATCCTCGTCCGCATGCTGCCAATTCTCGTCGTGACGGCTGCGCTGTCGGGCGTGACGAAACCCAAGATGGCAGACGACGCTGAGTCCGTTGCAAACGATGGAGGCATCCAGGGCCAAGCGTATGCGGCTGCGCATATGTCGGCAGAGAAGCGCGACTTCGTGGACGTGTATGCCACGGCGAAGACTGTAATCCAGAAGGCACAGCAGTCGCCCCAGGTCAATAATGGCATTTGCGCCAATGCCATCAGTGAGTTGGTGGGTTACATGAAATCTGGGTCTGCCGCCGACATCGCAAACTATGCGCGTTCCGGTAGCCCCGACATGGGATACAAGATCGCAGCCAACCAGTTGAACAACTACGTCAGCGTGACGCGCAACTACTGCGGCGTCAGCATGTGGTGATCAACGCAGATCAGGGCTGGAACAACACACCGACCTCAACACTATAGAGAGATGGACGATGTGTTGTTCCCGCCCGCATAGCCCAGCGAAACGGCCCGGAACCATATTCGTCACTGCCTTGCCTCAAAGTTGACCGAAAGCCATGTCCAAAATCTTTCACCTGCTGTTCGCTCTCGCCATGATCGGCCTCATCGCAGGCATGATCAAACCTGCCTGGATCATGCGCAAGAGCGCGAATCCAAGTCGCAAGAAGATTGCCCTCATCGCTTTGCCTGTGCTCGTTGTGACGGCCATGCTCACCAGCGTCACCCGCACACCCGAAGAAGTCGCCCACGACCGGCAGACTGCCGAGGAAAAGGCGGTTGCCAAGCGTGAGAAGAAGGCAGCCGAGAACATCAAGCCGCCGCTACCCAGCGACATTGCAACAAACCTGTGCTCTGTCGTCGTGACCTACGTGTCGGGGGTTCTCGCATCGAAGGCTCAAGGCGAACGGATTGACATCGAAGAGCACGCCAATCGAATCCACTCGCGATTCAGCGGCCAAGTACCGTTGCAATATCGTGCATACGAGAAGAAGCTTTTGCTTCATTTTGGACACGGCATTGAAAGCGACCCGGACCTTGCCGCGACGACTCGGAAGTTCGGAGCGGACCCGTTACGTTTTTCCGGCGCACTGATGACGGTATGCACGCGAAAGCTGACCAGCGCGTCGTAATCTCTTTCACCACGCGTCACCAACAGAGACAGCAACTTCCATCATGAAAACCCAATACACCGCCATTCTCATCGCCGTGCTTCTTGCAGCAAGTCCTTCCGTGTTCGCTGGCCCGAGTTTCAATTGCACGAAGGCATCGACGAACGTTGAAAAGATGATCTGTGCGGACCAAACGCTGTCCGACGCCGATTCTGTCGTTGCCGACTTCTACAAGGAAGTCCTCAGCGCCACCGGCAATCCGAATCAGGTGAAACAGGAACAGCGTCAGTGGCTGACGAAGGTCCGCAATGTGTGCCAAACGCCCGAGTGCCTCGCCAAAGCTTACGATACGCAATACAACAAGCTGCAACGTGATCGGCTGGCGGGCAGTGGTGCTGTAAATCCGAACGGCACCACTGGCCACTAACGGCCATCGGGAACAACACCGCTCTCTTCATTCTATAGTGATGAGATCGATGTGTTGTTCCCGGCAGCGACATCACCATGCCCTACGAGCCCTCCTCGATCACGATTGACTCGCCCGATAAGGCTGACGGCATGCTGATCTTCGACGCTACACCGGTCAGGTCACAGAACCAATGGAAGCCTCGATCCACGACCATGCTTGAGACGCTTCTGAGCATGTCCAAAGATCTGGAACACGGCGCTTACGTTGTCACCGACAACGGGGACGGATGGTTCCAGCGTGCGGGCTTCCCTGCTGATCGACTCATTTCCCGACAAGCGGCCAGGCGTTCGCTTCGCGGCACATCCCTTTCGAACCGACTGCCGTCCGCCGACAGCGAACCAATGGACATACATATGAAGCAACGACGATTGCGATTTGAAGCCTGGTGGCTTCAAATCGAACGACCCGTCATTGTCGATCTGACCACATGACACCGAGAGCCAGGGCACCCCGCCCTGGTTTTTTTATTTCCGGCAGCGCCGACGTTGCCACTTATGGAGACCATCTATTCATGTCCATCGATGACCAAGAACCGATGCACAGCGCTGTCATCATTCCGTTGAAACCGAGACCTTCACTCTTCCCGCTTGGACAGATCGTTGCAACACGTGGCGTGCTGACGCACCTTGAACGCGAAGGCGTTGCTGCCGATCCTTACCTAGACCGTCATGTTCGGGGTGACTGGGGTGACGTTCCGACCGAAGATGCCGAAGCGAACCGGTACGCAATTTTGGCGGGTACACGCATCCTATCGTCGTACCGGATCGCTGGCGAATGTGTTTGGATCATCACGGAAGCTGACCGCAGCGCCACAACATTGCTGTTTCCGAGCGACTACTGAGCTGCCTGCCCCCCAACGCTAAAAGACTAACCAGAATTGCCTCGCACAGCATGACCTTCATCAAGAAGACCTGCGGACCCATCGTCGTTGAAAACGAATCTCTCCTCCCCGAGTGTAACCACAGTTGGAATACCCCGATTCAGAAGTTCCATGCCCAGATCAGCCGGCATCGCAGTGCCATCTGGCTTTAACGATGCGTAGACGTTCAGACCGCCGTAGAAGCACAAACGCATGGCGTAGAGGCCGAGGCGATCTTCATCGGTAACCTGATAGAAGAAGACTTGCGGATTTTCCCCAAATTTTGGTCTTCCATCAAGTTCAATCTCAAATTTCCGTTTCAATAGCTCGCTGAACGCCTTGGCGTTCTGCTTCTCTGCATGGAGGTACGCCAAATGCACACGAATCTGTCCACTAAATGGGACGCCAAAGTGATGAACGTGCAGGCCGTGAATAATGTGCTCAAAGCAACGATGCAATCTTTCAGCATCAGCCGTACCCCAAATCACGTCAATAAACTTGTTCGGCCTGACCTCAACTACAAACACATGTTTTTTCTTGACAAATACCTCCTCAAGTAAGCGATTCGCACTGCGGCGGACTGCTTTGTTGACCTTGCCGAACTTGTGCCGATAGCCGATCGAATTGTTCCCGATGATGCCGGCTAGGCTAACCATTAGGAATTCGTCATCGCGCGACTTTGCGGAGTTGTGCACGTCACACGACGGGACAGTAATTAAGTTTCGCCTGTGAAGCTCACCCTCCATGTCCTTGCTTTCCGGGAAAAGACAGCGCGGAGGCACATGCTCACGGGAGGTCGCTGGATTTTCACACATGTAGCAGCGGTCCATGACAACAATCACTCACAAATATGGTTCGGATCGCGCATCACGATACACCAGCGGCATACCGACCCGATAGCGCCGCTAATCGCTGAATGTGCCATTGAACGCATGCCCCTCTAGGTATGGCCTCGTATTGAGTTCCGCACTCTCTGTGCTCTGGCACGCCTGTTGCAACGCAAGGAAAAATAATAGCAATGCGCCCGTCTCTCCTTCGCAAAAGAATCGACGCACCCGAGGGTCAATCTGGTTACCAAAGAGGGGCGAATTGCAAAGGTAGTGAGCACCAAGTCCGAGGACGCTAATCCCGTCTAGGCATTGTCCTGCTGTCGCTAATCGATTCTCGGGCGACCAAGCGTCCGGAGGAATTCCGAGCTCATCTCGCGCTTTCGCCGTCCAGGCACTTACAGTCGATATGTTTGCAGGTCCACTGTAAGCGATCACAAAGGACAACGGCTTCGGTGGGAACCAGCCAAACGAAGCGGTGCGACTGTATTTCGGTTCAAGTTTCTTGAGATTGGACGCCGCAGACACAGCATCACGCAGCGCGCTGTAGTCCAAAACCGATTTCACTTCGATTGTTGCCACAACGGATTCGACCAGAAAGCCGTTCACTCCGCCAAAATCCAGTTTGGGGTAGTTTCGGCGATAAATGACGATATCAAATTGGTTTCTCTGCTCTCGCGGTTTGGACCGATAATCTATGACCTCACCGGTTCCGATCGCAACATTTGCGCTCAGATGAGAGTTCAGAAAGGTGGCGATCAAATTCTCCCGTGGGGTTCCACGATGAAGCATATGCCCGGCATTTGCAGGAATCCGGGAGTTGTGAAGAAGCGCGTTCTCCACTGAGCTCATGTGCGCCTCTAGCATGCCTACTGCCATCCACACCTCCAAGGTTGCTGACGCCACGTGGTCCTAGCGTGGCCATGCGCGGCATAGATCGGCAAGAACCGAGAAAAGTTCTTGATCGGTCAATTTTTTCCCGAGCGTGACTCGCATTCAGCGGGTCAATGCGCGTTTAGACAAACACAGTAGCCGACCGCAGCGTCATTACGTTGTTGTTTACATGCGAGCACTTAACCGATGATGGATGCGAGTCAATTTCTCGCTTAGCCGCCCTTCAGCCCGCCTGTCCACGTAGTTGACATCATTCCATTGACATACGTGCAACGATAGGACACCGGAAGCGATTGACCGAAGAATCCTACATTTAACAACGTCGCGTAAACGTCAACGATGATATTCTTCCCAGAACCCGACACCTTTGTCGAAACATCAGTAGCCGCCACAACGGGCGAAGCATTCAGCATGTTTTCGGCGCACCGGCGTGCCGTCCCAGCGTCTGTCATCGCCACTTCATCATCTAGATGCCGGTGTTGGGGATCTTTGAGGGTCAATGTCGTTGGTGTTCCTGTCGCGCACCCGGTCAAGGCGAGCGCTACCACTGCTACCCGCATCGCATTCAATTTCATTGCTTCTTCCTTTGTATCGATTCCCGCGAAAGTGTGGCTGACAATGTCAGCGATCCCTCGTGACAGATCAATCATAGTTGCCCGATGGCCATTTTTTCGGTGACGAGTAATAGCGCAGCGTCAACCCGATAGTGGGCCAACGGTCCGGCGGGTATAGTGCAATCGCAGTTCTGAGACACCATTCTTGGCCGTGTCAGCCTTCCCCTTGCGCCAGACATACATCGCGGCCCCAACCGCGATGACAAAAAAAGCAAGCTTCCCGAACATGCATGGGAGCGTGTCGGCGTCAGTTGGACTGGGCACTGGAATGCTAAGCAACGCGCATGTGAGGAACGCCCCCATCACGCAATGTGACAAAGCGAGATTGAGTTTCGACACCGAATACAGTTGCTCTTTCTCCGGCGAATGCTTCGAGAAGACTGTTTTATACAGTGGGCCGATGACGGCATCCTCTAGTACGTCAACCTGATACTCCCAGTTTCGTTGCCAAAACTTCCCGGCCTTATTGACGAGCGACCAAGCATACGCAACAACCGCCGCGAAGGTGCAGATGGCAAAAATAACGAGAGACTTCAAATTCCCTCCAACATCCTTTGCCGAAAGTGTCCCAACTAACAAGGCCCCAAGTGCGGCCACAATCAACCAGAAGCTATTCGATCGCTTCCAGTACAGATCAATCTCGAATTTTCTGATATCGAGTGCCACCTCGTAAGCCTTGATCAGCCGAGCGTCTGAACCACACTTATCACACACCTGTGGCGTGGCCACCCCAACTTCCCCCTGCTCCACACCGCGAAAGCAGGAAAGATATTCCTCGTGCGACTTTTCCATAGTGCCTCGCTCGCTGTTTGTTAGTTCACCATCTCACCGGACAGCCGCGCTGCGGGCCTGCCGTACAAACTTGGAGTACCAGCTCCAATCAACGATAACGGCCTACTCAATATCAACTTGAGTCGTCATCTCCGTTTTCAGCACTGCTTTTTTTCTCTACAGGATATCCGCACCGATCTGCTTCAATCGTACCGGATTATCTTCGACGTACCGGGCAGTCATGGCAATCGATGCATGCCCCATCGATGTCGAAACGGCTTTGATGTCCACGCACTTCCCGATCAGTGTGGTAGCGAACGTGCGCCGCCCCGAGTGGCTGGATGCTCCCCGCAACCTCGGCTGCTGGTACATGCGATGGAAGAGCTGTTGCAACGTGTTCGGTGAAAACTGGCTGCCCTTCAGCGACCGGAACAGCGGAGCTTCGTAGTTGAACAGGATTCCGTCTAGCTCCTGCCACGCACATACTGTGTCACGTTTTGATCCCCAGGTCTTTTAGCAACTCGTCAGCAGTCATTGGTTCAGACCAAGGACCAGCTTCCGCCTTCAGGATTTCCGCCACGAGCTGATCATCGTAGCCAGTGTTGTTCTCCAGCACCGACTCGTCTGGCATTACATTTTCATCGCTCTGGCTATCTTCAACCATCGTCATATCCGCCTTCATTAAAATGCCATCCAGTGAGTCTGGTCGCAGCATGCACTGACTCATAGCAAGTCGGCACTGATCTGCTTCAATCTTACAGGATTATCTTCCACATATTGCGCCGTCATGGCAATCGATGAATGCCCCATCAGCGTCGAGACGGCCTTGATGTCTACGCCCTTCTCGATCAACGTGGTAGCAAACGTGCGTCGTCCGGAGTGACTCGACGCACCTTGCAATCGTGCTTGCGCATACAGCCGGTGGAAGAGCTGCTGTAACGTATTGGGTGAGAACTGGCTACCTTTCTGCGACCGGAACAGCGGTGCCTCGTAGTTGAACAGGATTCCTTCTGCCTCCCGACGTTCATCGAGATACTCGCGGATCGCGTCAGCCACACGCATGTTCGTGAGGAAGACATGGCGCTGCTTCCGGCCCTTGGTCATTGAACCATCGAGGTTGATTTCCTCCAGCAGATCACCATCCGGCCCGATGACATGCCTCACTCTCAGTGCAGCCATCTCCTTTGCTCTCAGCCCGAGGCCAAACGAACAATAGAGCAGCGCAACATTGCGCTTGGCATGCGCGTATTTCTTCGCCGTGTTGACGGCCCGTTTGAATTCAGCCTCGGACAAGACCTTCGCCTTCCCTTCCCGCATCCGGCACCTCAGAATGTTTAGAAATTGTTCGCCAATCGAACTTTTTAAACATTCTATCCAGGTGGTTTGGCCTCGTACACTGCCGGGATGGCTCCAGGTATCGGAATGTTTACCAAATGTATTTAGTAAATGTTTCCTGCTCGCCCGGCAACGGCAGAAGACAGGCCAGCAGACCGACCGCCCAGGACGCCGCCAGGGACCCAATCCACGCCGAGCCGATATATCATCATCAGTTACCGGCATTGATTCCCTAGGGGCGCGTACTTGAACCAATCCAAGAATTTGGCAACTCCGATCACTCACATGAGAGCGCAAACGGAGACGCCGTCGGCCGAGCGCCGCTCGACACGCATCGCCGACGTACTGCCAGCAAGTCTCATTGCGTCCGCCCTGGGCGTGTTGTTCACTGCCACCATATACTTCATCGGCGTGCAGTTCCAAACCGAGTATTTCGGCCAGTTCAGAATAGACTCCGATCGGTTTCCGCGCGACAAGACGCAAACGATGCTGCATGGCATCAATGCGATCTCCACGTTTTGCCAATCGGCCTTCAAGTACCTCAACCGAGAATGGTCCGTCCTCTTGGTGACGTTCCTCTTCCTCTTGGCAATCTCCGCTTTCTGGGCGCTACTGAATCGTGCACAGGCCAAGGTGGAGCGATGGCGACAGCAGCAAGAACGGGTTCCCACTGGCCAGCGCGGGATGAGATTTGCGCGCGTGGTAGTAGGCTTGTGCGCATTGCCGTTCCTGAGCGTCTACACTATGTTTGGCCTCCCGCTCATCATCAGTGTGGCGATCGCGTTGCCAGCGACTGTCGGCTCGTACGCAGGAAAGAAGCTGGCGCAACGCTATCAACAAGTCTTTCTTGCTTGCCCGAATCATCTGCCGCCGACCTATAGCTTCGTGCGGGTGCACGATGGCGACACAATCAAGGCGCAAGGATTCTTGATTGCGGCGACCACAGAGAGAGTGGCCCTATTCGACGGCGGAGTCGCTTCCGATTACGTGGTCAAAGACAACGAGGTGACGTACCTACAAGGGGATCCTCGACGACAAGACATGAATTCGGCTGGGTATCCCGTTGAACCAGGCAATGGCAAACCATGCGTGAAGCCCGCTAATTAAGCAGTATTCATGAGTCCCTTCGTCTTATTAGTGGGCAGATGGAATCCCCACAGCCATCAAACTTCTATATGGTAGCAGCCGCGAACGAACAGCAGAATAATGATGGCTCAATAGACCGCCCCGGCATTGCGTTCGAAAAGGTGGTAGCAGCCATTCAACATCAACTTGATCCTGCAGCAGCGGTCACGCACGACGAGGTGATCGTGGACCGGCTCGGGCATTCTCGGCAGTTTGATGTAGTTGTACGAGGCGTCTTTGCCGGACAGAAAATGCTAGGTGTCATCGAGTGCAAAGACTTAGGGAAGAAGGTCGGAACGCCCGAAATCGACGCGTTCATTACCAAGGCGTCCGAGGTAAATGCGAATTTCAAGATCTTGGTCTCCCGCAAAGGCTTCTCGAAGCCCGCACTGGAGAAGTGCGCACACTATGGGATTCAAGCTCTGTCTCTCCTCGACAAGAATCTAACAAACAAGAAATTCTTCGTCGGAACGCGTTGGGAGGCCGATGTCACCCGCTGGGGGCAGATTGCTATGACCCTCCACTTCGCTCAGGATCCGATTGATACTGTTCACTTCAACGCGGACAGCCTTTCCATTCGGGGTAAGAAAGTGCTCGATTGGTTTACGAACTACTTGTTGGAAAAGGACGATACGATCACTGAATATGGATGGGTCGTAAATATCAAAGTCCAATTTGATAGGCCTCAACTAGTCTTGGTACGCCCGGGCGAGGAGTACCTTTGCGCAGCAATCTCATTCAATGCCGAGCGCGTTTGTGACAAGCTGGAGCGACTCGTTGGTATCAGCGGAACCGGATTCTTCGACTGGAATTCGAAATCTATGACCTTTCCCCCAGGGGCGGAGATAGCAACTGATGCCGTACCGATGGATTTCTCGCAGTGGAGGCAGCGCACCGAGGGTCCCGCTAGCCCAACTGGATTCCTTGAAGTCAAGCTGCAAGCCCGTAACGTCCAATTTGAAAGAGTGCTAGACGCTATTGAGCTAGACAAGCTCTAGATTAATATCACCCGAAGTGCCAGCCCGAAACCGAATGGTGCATCACCCAATCGGGGTTCAACTTTAGGGCCTGCGGTACCGATTGCCAATTGGCCAGCCGCCCAGGAGACCGCCAGGGACGGCGAGGCAGCTGACCGGACAGATCAACGCAAGCCGGCCGCCAGGCCGTCCCTGTGTGCCTCTTGATGGTCGGCCGGTGTCCCGGCCGTTCCTGCGCCCCTGACCAGCAGGGACCCATGTACAAATTTGCATGGCCGCCCAGTATGATTAGTTTCGTAGACATACTACTAATCTACTGAAAAGCCACGCAAAATTGTACGGCCAGCCCAATGCCCGATCTTCAGCCCCAGCCTTACCCACTACCGTCCG
The DNA here is from genome assembly GCF_058809705.1 of Cupriavidus sp. MPR-AND1C. NCBI lineage: Bacteria > Pseudomonadati > Pseudomonadota > Betaproteobacteria > Burkholderiales > Burkholderiaceae > Cupriavidus > Cupriavidus sp. MPR-AND1C. The sequence goes on from NZ_JBXASU010000065.1 coordinate 31,561, forward strand.
CTGTACATATTTGCACACAGCCCCAGTAGATTCGAGTTCGTAGACATACTACTAATCTACTGAAAACCCATGCAAAATTGTACAGGCCCATCCCTTTTACCCCATGGCAAGTTCGGTCTCATTCACCACCGGCGACAGCTCGGCCATCCTCTCGTAGTCCACCACATACCCTTCGCTGCCGGTCCTTCGATTCTTCTTAATGGCGATGCCGATCCGACCCAGCAGAGTATTGAAGATCTTGACCTTCGTTTCCGGTGCCTCCGGCGTTACGAAGTTCGTACCCAAGAAGTGGTTCACCGTATTCAGATTCTCCGCTGCGTAGCTTGCAACACGATCGATCGCCTCGATGGGGACAATCCACTCCAGCTTCGCCAACTGCTCTCGTCGATGCTTCGAAGCATCACGAACCGGGCGCGAATTGGAATCCCGATAATCCGCCCTGACGGTTGCGTACTCTCGTTCCACGGCGCTATACAGCGTTGCCCTTCGAAACGCCTCCTGGCGCTCAATGCCCGCGGCCCGTAGCGCGCCATTAAATAGATCACGCTTCATAACGCGATGATCGTGGTCGGTGAAAGCATGGGTGACTTTGTCGCTTTCGCGTTCGAATCGATCTATGTGCAAGGCACTCGCCCTCGATTCCTGTAGCAGCTTCGCGTTCTTCACTACATCACGGATCGAAGGCGTTTCATACAACTGGATCTGTTTCAACGTCAACTCTTCCGGCGATTTCAACCTGAAGAACTTGGCGATGACCCACTTCCTCAGTGATCGCTTCTCTTCGATTGATAGCTCCGAACGGTCTATCTCATTCAGCGTTTCAGCCTCATCGGCGGGAATACTCTTTGCATCGAAAATCAACTTGGCCTTTTTGTTGCCGAACGGATCACGCCCGAATCTCTGCATCTCTTGGCCGGCACTCTTCATTTCGTCATTGCGCGAAACCACCAGCACTCGCCAGCCCTCATCTTCTTTCAATCCGGCAAATTTCCCATCGCGCTTGATCTTCCACTCCTGATCACACCAGGCGATTCTGGAATACACGTCGAGGTAGCTCCTTTCAGCCAGAGTAAGCGACGGATCATCGTCCGGAAGTATGAGTCGCCGGGTCATCACCTCTTTCTCTTCCGCGCTGCTACGAATTGCCTCCTCAGACGAGAACTCGCGCTTCCCGCCGCCCTGAATCCACACCTTCACCGTATCGCACTTCCGAACACGGCTGATTGCCTGATCGCAATCCTGATAGGTATAGACCCCCTGCCCGAAGACGCCGTACACGGCGTCGAACCATTCGACATCGATGCTCACACCGGTACTGAGGGTCGATGTGGCGATCAGCACCTGATACTTCGATGCCTCCCCGTTGGGGTCTGCAAAGAATGCTTTGTGCCGAGTCTCGTTGTTCGTCTCGCTCGTCAGCAGCAACACATCGATTCGCTTGCCATCCGTCCGAGGCAACTGCTCCAGAAAAGACTTCAGCGTATTCGCGAGCCTCAGTTCACTGACCGGAACATACACTCGTTTTCCTTCGTAGATGGCCGCAATGAGTTCCGCGATCAGATGGTCCTTGTCTTGGTACACCTCGATGATTCGATCCGACTGCCACTCGTTGACGATAGACAGAATTCGATCGGATTCGAAATTGCGGCGCAATTTCGACACCACGTAACCAGTGAGTTCACTGGTCATATCCGCATCCAAGCAGATGACCTGTTTGGCGCACCAGAACAACTTGACCAAGAGACTGAAGATCTTCTCGCGCTTCGCCTTCGTCGTGTCGCCAATGAGGTGGCGGAACACTTGCTCAGACTCATCGATGATCAACAAGTCATATCCCGGAGCCGCTTTAACTAGGTCGAGACTATCCACGCTGACGGAGTAGCGCCAGTGCATCGCCTTGTCGTCGAGATAGCACTTGAGACCCAACTCATGCGACAGCACGGTCGCCAACGATTGGCGGTGTCCAATTTGCAGCACGCTCCGCTGTGGTGGAATCGACTTCAGGTACTTGGCCTGCCACTGCGTCTTACCCGTTCCTTTCGGAGCCTTCACGAAGATGACATTGGCATCGTGAAGGCGTCGGCTATCAGTCTCCACTTGCGTACCAAGATAGCGAGTATCGACCAGGATGTTGCCATCGGATTCCGCGCTGTTGAAATCCAATGCCTCGCGCTCACTGCAAGTGTGCTGATCCTTGAACGGAACCAGTTCCGTACAGTCGTGCCAGAACTGCGATACGGATTTCTCCGAGTAGGTATCGAACGGCGTCGTGCTCATTGCTGGGCCTCCCGTTCGGCGCGAAGGCGCTTGCGCTCGACAATCTTGGCCAAGCCGTCAATAATGTCGTCGTTACGAGCGTGGCCCATATAGATGGTTCCACACTTCTTGCACACCAGATACGGGGTGCCGCCCTTTGATACCGCGACGAATTCAGACGGTTTCGAATCAAGATGGAACGGACACCGCACGTAAGAGATCTTGCGGTCAATGTCGCGAACGGTGATGCTGCCCGTTGCCGTATCTAGAACATCGTCGGGCTTCAACTTGAATCCAACGACAGCATTGCGTCGGACACTGGCGGAGCCTTTTCGCAGACTGGCGCCCGGTATCGATTCGAATGCTCGCCAATCGAGCAGTTCCCCTTCGTTTCGCCACGCCTGCGCCAACGAACGACGCTCATCGCGGGCAGCAGGCAGAATGAAGACTCGTCCTATGTCCAGCGTCGAATCATCGACGCGCACTGCACGGACCTTTGCAAGCCAGTGCTCGATTGCGGGCGACAGGCGCCGAAAATCAGCAACAGGCATCGGGTTAGCCAGAGGGAGGACGACGCGGAACTTATCTTTCTCTTCGACCCGATGGTTGAGCGACGTGTAGCAGACGAATTCGAGATCTTCAAATTTCGATTGCACTTCGCTGATCGAAAGATCGCCGTCGAAATCGAGGACCAGCATCGTCATCTCGACGAGATTCCCCTGAATGCGGCGGGTGTGAGTGATGGAGAACCGCACCTGACGGTTTCCCTCACTATCGGTGCCATAATCAATGGTCGGATCGGAGACGTCCTTGTAGCGCCATGCACTGAAGCACGGCAACGAAAGCTTGGGCTCATCGGATACGGTGTGACCGGAGATGAGCGATTGGGAAAAACTGCCCCACGTGGTTTCCATGGGCTGGACCAGGTTGTCGTAGGCTTGTTCGAATCGGGAGTAACGGATGAGCAGATTGCAATTGGACATGTGAATTCCTTTATGCGCAGAGGGTTGTGCGGAACCACAATGGATGGTGCCGCTTCGCTGGGTATGGTCGAGTTACCAGATCGACCGTTGCGAAGCGCAGTGGGCATCCGTCGTTTATTGGTAACGACGCGAAGCGGAGACGGCCACCCACTGGCTTGCAACAGGTCTATTTATCGGCTGCACGTCAGACGCCACAGCGTCGGCTTGTGCAGTGGCACCCGTCCGGGCGCGGTCGGGTCAGGCCGCAGCAGCGATCGGTTGCGTACTGGAATCAATAGTGGGAAGCACCTGCGCCGGCCCAGCTACCTCATTCGAGCTGATGGCGGGAACTTCAACCGTGACCTCCGTGGCGACGCTCACAACAGGAGCGACAACAGCAGTGGGCGGATCGACAGGCGTCGGAGTAGAAGCGGAGATCCTATCCTGAGCCGTATCGGCTACCGGCGCCGTGCTTTGACTAGTCTGCTTCTCAGGTACAGGCGATGCGGCAGCGGGTTTCATCTTAGACGCCGGCTCTACATACGCCGGATTCAAGAATTGCGGTTTGTTCTCTTTGGTCAGCCAAGCGGGAAGATTTCCGCGGCCGGAGCTCTCCTCGCCCGTTTTCGGATTACGGAACTTCTTGGGGCCGGTGTCTTCAGACTTGTCCATCTTTGGCGTCACGAAACCCAGCTCGGCCTTGCTGAAGCCCAGTTCTTTGATCCTGGCCAGCAGACCCGGCAGCTCCGCTTGACGCATGCTCTGCCGGATTTCTTCGCGTTGTGCCAAAAGGATGTTCCTCGCCTCGGTAATGGCCGCAACCTCCTTGTCGCAAAGCGCAATCTGGGCATCGATTTGTTGGAACTCTTGCATGGAAACCTCCGTTTAGTTGAACAATGGATGTCTCAGCTATCGCCTCGTTGGCATGTGCTGTTGACGGGGTGCATTGTTCCAATTCGGAGATTTCCCTGGAACGAACAGATCAAATCTGGGTTTCGAAACTGATCTGTTCCCGGTGAATCGGTGCGCTACTTCTTCGGAAACACGCCGTGGATAGTGTTCGAAACGTAGGCGTCGTACTGAAGCTTGTAGCGGGCAACCTGCCTTTTGACGGCCTCAAGTTCCAGCATGCTCAAGGTTCCATTCAGAAGCCGCTCTTCCTGGTCCGAGTCAAGTTCCCAGTCGAATCCCAGTTCGGTTTTGAGTTCCAACGCCATGATTTCCAGCGCTGTCCCGGCATTCGTAATGGGAAAGAACACGTGTTGCTGCGCCGCAGCATTGACGTAGAACGCCTTCTTTGCCGATTGGAAGGTACTTTGGTCGATACGACCCTGCGGTGCGTAGAGCTGATATTTGGGTGCAACCGCATCAGCCAACTTGGCGTAGTCCTGCTCAACGAACTCGCCGAGCAGGCGCAATAGCTCGTCCTTCGATACCGTGGCCGGTATCTGGATGGCGACGGCGCCGCTATCGATCCCGATGGCCGGCAGATCGATTGGCTTGACCGAAGGCACCTCGACGAAGAACAAACGCCGCTTGTCGTACAACCATCGTTGCCAACCGGCCTCGTTCCGGTGCATCGGTTTCTCGTCGTGTATGTCACCCCAGTCCGAATACACCTCGGCTACACGTTCAAACTCGGCTTCCAGCAAGGCGCACTTCTCCGCGTCGTCTGTTCGGCGTGCCATGCAATAGGCTTCGTAGTCTCGGTTCTCCTTGAGGTAGCGATACCACCACCACAGCCAATCGCTCGCTGTCTTGTCTATTACAAACGCTTCTGCCTTGTTTCCACCTGCCGGGTCTTTTGAGTAGGTCACCCGGAACATCGATGCGATCTGTTCAAGATTCGCTGCCACGATAGCTCCTCAGTCAAGCTATCGAATCTACCCCGACGGGCATTCGAACTGCAAGCGTCGTCGGCGAAAACGCCGTGAACGCTACTACCCAGTGCTGAGTGGTCGTTTCGACCACGGATAAATAGTCCGATCAGTGATTCGCCAGAACAGGCAAGGAGAAGAACATGGACAGACTGGAGCGACTACAGGCAGTCATCACCGCACACAGACAACGCTGGGCAGAGAAGTATGGATGGTTATCGCCCGAAGAATGCCGCCATCCCACGATGGAAGAAGTGATGATGGCCAATGAGGGACGCAGAATGACCCGCGAATGTAACGCGTTCATGCGTCGATATCTGGCTGAGATAGCCGCCCGAGACTCGGCTGAGCTTGGGGAATCTGCCGACGAACAGCAAACAGATACCGCCATCGACAGCGTGCAGGACGATCAGCGGAACAGCAGTCCTACCTGATTGCCGCTGCCGACGCGACGACCGTTCCACTCGAAGGTGTACCGCGCCGACGCGTCGTAGTAGCCCAGCGGCTTGCCTTCGGCGTTGTACGCGACGATATTGCCGTTGGCCCGATCCTCGGTGAAGCCGATCCTGCGGCCCGTATCATCGAACAGCGGAGTGTTTGCCATAGTCTTACCTCGCAAAGTGCAGATAACGCCATTTTATCCAACCTACGGGAAAAGGGAGCGGGAGGTGCTGAGCCCGAAGAGCCGGTGCTAACTCGCAGCGCATTGTCGTTACACACAAATCGAATGAGTTGTCACCCGCGGCGTTTCAGCAAGCATCAAAACGATGCCAGGCTGGCGGCCGCACACAACCCATTGCGGTCTTTGCGCTTGTTCAATCGAACGTCTGCAATGCAGCGAAAGCGCACATCGACCAGACCCAGATGCTGCCACCAATCACGGTCCGTGAGTTTGCGAGATAATTCGAACTCTTGTGGAAAATACCGGCACTAGGTGCAGGATTGGCCCAGCGAGATGCAGCAAAATTCCAACCGGAGGAAGAGACGCAATGCACTACAAAACATTTGAAGACGTGATGACGAGCTTGGCGAAGAAGAAACGCACAGCCCATCTCCTACTGGGCAACGGCTTTAGCATGGCATACGACAGCTCAATCTTTTCATACAACGCCCTATTCGACTTCGTCGCGAGCCTTAAGGATCCCATGCTGGCCGGAGTATTGGGCGCAATGAAGACCAAGAATTTCGAGCTGATGATGGAACAGCTAGACGCATTCTCAGCTCTCTTGGAGATTTTCGGAGGTGATGAAGCTCTCAAAGCCAAAGTGTCAGCTGCCCACGATGGCCTGCGGAAGAGCCTGATTGATGCCATTAAGTCGCTGCATCCCGAACACGTTTTCAAAGTGCCGGATGAAAAAAGTGCATCGTGCGCCAAGTTCGTGAACCGGTTCCTTGAGACCGGTGGGTCAATCTTCACGTCTAACTACGACCTTCTTTTGTACTGGGTGTTAATGCGCCAGGGTATCCCAAATGCATGTGACGGCTTTGGCCGAGAGCTTCTAAACCCCGTAGAGGTTGAGCGGAAAGTGGAGGAATCAGAATGGTCTGCGCTGCGTTGGGGGCCGAATAGATCGAAGCAGAACGTGTTTTACGTCCACGGCGCCTTGCCTCTCTTTGACACAGGGACCGCAGTCGAGAAGGAGCAGTATGACGGAGCGAGCTATCTGCTCGAAAACATCAGCTCCCGCATTGAGGCCGACGATTACCCGGTGTTTGTCACTGCTGGTTCTGGGGAAGACAAGCTGGCGCAAATCCGAGCCAACCCCTATTTAGCCGATTGTTTCGACCATCTAAGTAGTGTCGACGGTTCAGTGGTCACTTTTGGATTTGCGTTCGGCGACAGCGACCTGCACATTGTCGAGGCCCTGAACCGTGCCACGCACTTTCCATCCAAAGATGTTCCCAAACTCTGGAGCATCTATATCGGTGTCTTCTCAGAGGCAGACATGAAGCGTGCTGCGGCCCTAGAAGAACTGTTGCATGCTAAGGTCAATACATACGATGCACGGACTGCTGGGATCTGGGGGTAAGGTTCGGTCTATTGCCATGGACCAATTTACGCAGGCAGTTGACGCGCAGCTTAAGCGCTACTTGGGTTCAGCGAGCGTAATCGTGGCGGGCTTTTGAACGATGACAAATGCGTCCCAGTCCCTCCCTGGCTAAAGACGTCGCCCATATTGTCCAGGACGCCGCCGGGGACAGCCTCCGGTCTCGGCCAGCAGTTCCGTACATACCGGCCGGCCTGGATAGCCCGGCGCCGCATCTTTCGGACCGTCCTGTCCGTGGTCAGCAAGCGTCGGCCGGTGACAACTCGCAGCCTACAGTAGTTACACAGAATTCGAACGAGTTGTCACCGCCCCCATCAAGCTGACTTGGCAAGCCATACCTCCAACTCCCGCCAAGCATTCAGCTTTTCCGAATATGGCACGGTATGCGCCGGACTGCTGGAAGGAAGTCTGAGGACGTGATGGTGATCACCATGCTGCCCGAGAGCCTTCAAGCCAATACGCTCAGCCGTACCACCATTGAACGCAATCACTGCTAGATTCGGCATCGATTCGACCAAACCCAGCAGATCATTCCCAGCATGACCCCGTATCTTGCTGTCCGAGCTGCCTTCTCGCTTAGCTTCAGCCACCACATCCCATAGACCAACGCGATGCGCCAAAAGCCCTTGCAACCGCGCAGCGTAGTCCATATGAACCAAGTCTTCGCCAAGGATATCGCCGACCAACCGCCAAAAGTGATTTTGGCGGTTCGCATAGTATTGCCCCTGAGCCAATGAAACCTCGCCGGGCAAGCTACCGAGAATCAATACCCGAGTGTTGGCATCAACGACCGGAGGGAAACAGCGCTTAAGCGTCATCAGCCACCTCGTCCGCAATCAAACCTTCTATTGCGGCCATGGCCTTCTGGGAACGCATGGGGTCCATCTCCAAGACCTCTCCCTGACGAACAGTACGGCGGATACCGTTCCGCAGATACGCGATGAAATAGCGCGCAGTCCGATCCGGCTTGAGAGGTAGCTGTGAAAAATAGTCATCGATACGGCTATCGTCGAAACCACTGTCCTCCAACTGGCTACGCAGTGCTTCGATTTCATCCGATGCGAGCAAGGGGCCACCGGGGAATAGATCGAGTCGCCGGACAACCTTCTGCACCTCGCTCAGCATCCGGAAACGTAGGCGCAGCTTTTCATCAAGTTCGGTTTCCTTGGACTCGAGCTGCTCCATCAATTGGCCCAGCACTTCAAGCGATGCCTGTTCGTCCCGAGCGATGTTCGACGAAATCTGGACCTCGCTTTGCAGAGCAAGTCGCTGCTTCTTCAAGTCATTTAGCTGAGCCTCCACATCCCGCAGTCGCTGGACAAGGATCTGCATGTCGCCACCTGTTTCGATGGCCGCCATCAGATTCTTTAGCTTCGTCTCTGCTTCTTCCACCATGGCATTGCAAGCAGCCAAACTCGCCCGCTTCGCCGTCATCCCATCGTCCGCGGATGACTCGCCAAGGACGCGACGAAGGTCCAGTTCCCGCGTGAACGTGATGAACTCGGATTCGAGTTGCCGGATGTTGTACGAGACGCCACCAACGCAGCCGCTACCCTGCAACGCGCCGGAACAGTAAAGAAAGCCCGTGTTGATTCCGGGCTTACGCCGAATATGCATCGGACTCCCGCAATAGCCACACTTCGCGGTACCCTGAAAGATGTTGTAGCACTGGCCCTTTCTGCCAGCGTTCATTGTTCCCTTGTTCCGGTCTCGAGCCTTACGCATCGCCTGCACTTCATAGAAGAGCGTCTTGTCGATGATCGGTGGATAGTAATCTTCGACGAAAGTATTGGTCGTCGTGCGGCCATTGTTGTCTTGATCCATCTGCAAGACGCCGATAACAGCAATGTTTGTCAGATTGAACCCAACCGTACTGTTCTGCCAATACTTTGAATGTTGCGCTGTCGGAATACCGCGAGCATTCAATTCCTTCACGACCAGGGCATTGCCCATCCCGTCTTTCGCTAGATCGAACATCAACCGAACTGTCGCGGCATTCTCTTCAATAACTTCGTACTTCGTCTTGTCATCGGAGAGCTTGAGCCACCACGGGCAACGCCCGATCTTCACTTCCTTGTTAGCGATGACTCGCTTCTTCCTTGCCTCATACGCTGCCTTGATCCGCCTGGACTTCACGGCCGATTCTTCGTGAGCGCGCGACATGCTGACCAATGCGATCAGCAACGGCGTCCAGTCGTTTCTCAGCCGATCCTTGCTATATACAGCCCCATCGACAAGCGTGACGATGGTGATACCGCGATTGATGATGGACTGGAATACGGCGAGCGCTTCGGTCACAGGGAGACGCGACAGCCGGTCAAGCGATTCTACGAGCAGGTACGAATCGGGCTGTACCCGCCCTTCGTCGATGGCCGCGACGAATTGACCGAGGGCGCCGCGTTCGATATTCGAACCGGTGAAGGCGGAAACACCGAGGTCGCGCACGTTCAACGACTGATCCAGTGTCAATCCGTGGTCAGCTGCGTATTTTTCTGATGCTTCGAGTTGGCGGCGAAGGGAGTCGCCTCGGATCTGTTCCGGGGTCGAGAACCGGATATAGGAGTATGCGGCAGGCATGGAATCGGCACGAGGGCAGGCAGGCTGCCGATTATATCCAGCCAGGTGTCAAATTGACCAAAGGTCTTTGCGCGGATGCGCGTAATACTGCTGCGCCGCCAGCGACGCCGCGCCGGGAAAGCTGCCCAGCACCAGCACGCGGATGTGCCGATCGATGACCGGTGCAAGGCCTTGCTGTAGATCGGGGGGGAGAACCAGAGGGGATGCGGGAGATGGGAC
>NZ_JBXASU010000066.1:0-37927 GCF_058809705.1 Cupriavidus sp. MPR-AND1C
CGTGGCCGACATCAAGTCCCACGTGACGTCGACCCAGAACGCCACCAACAACATCTACTAAGCCGCGGGCCACGCCCGAAGCCGAATTCGCAATCCACTGAATACCCCGGAGAACTGCCATGACTACCACCCTCGCCATCAAGGACCTGTCCGTCACCGAAGAACTCGACACCCGCGCCATGCGCGCCGTGCGCGGCGGCTTCGTGCCCTTCATGCCTGTCTTCAGCCTGACCAAGATCGACTCGACCTTCAATGCTTCGCAGCTGATCGGCCAGACCCAGAACGTCGTGAACATGAACGGCAACAACACGGCCTTTGCCGCCGACATCAAGTCCCACGTGACGTCGACCCAGAACGCCACCAACAACATTTATTGAATGGTCCCGGCACCGGCAAGAGGCGGCCCCGCCGCCTCCGCTGCCAGCCAGTACCCGCCATTTCCAGCAATCAAGTCAAGTGAAGTCTAGGAGAACCATCATGTCATCCATCATCGTGCGCGACCTCGCCCTGACCCAAGACCTCGACAGCAAGTCCCTGGCCGCGGTGCGCGGCGGCAATTCCTGGTTGCAAGGACTGGGCCCGGTGGCCAACGTCAATGTCAACGTCAACCAGAACATCGCCCAGTTGCAGAGCATCAACGTGAACACGCTCAACAACGTCGGCGTGATCGGCTCCGGCTTCGGCCCGCTGAGCATCGACGTCAACCCGTCGCAGTGGGCCGCTACCCACGCCGCGGTCTGAGCGAGATGCGCCCCGCTCCGTGGAAACCCAAGGGTTTCCACGGCTGTTGCGCACGAACTGGCACCGCCCCGGAGGTAAAACCCGTGGCCTATACTGATCTGGCCGGGCCTGCCGCATCGCGCGCACCCACCCGGCGAACCCCGGCCGAGCCGGCCTTCGCCACCCTGCAGGAGGAAGTCATGGCCGTCATCGTCATCAAGGATTTGCCGGACAGCGTGGATCTCGACAGAGAAGCCATGGTGGCAATCACAGGCGGCGCGAGAACGCGCGCCGGTCATGCATGGACGCAGCGCAAGCTCGGGGGAGCCTTGCGCGTCATCAGCTATCCGGAGGGCTTTCCAGGCCAACCGCTGGCAGGCACGCAGTCGCGGCCGGCCGGGGACATCAAGCGCAAGTAAGTCGAATCAGAAGCGCAAGGCAGCGATACTCTGCCCTCCGCGCCCGTTGCCCTGTCGGCAACGGGCGTCAGTGCTTTTGGGAGGTGGGTTTTGAGAACTTTGGCGGTTACTTCGGCGGTTGCATTGCCGATCAACGAGCCGCGTTGCGCTCGATCCAGGCGGCATAGGTCGCCAGGTACTTGCCCAGGAATCCACGGGTGGACTCGTTGGCGATGCCGCCCTGCTCGTCGAAGAGCTTGTCAACGCCGCTGATATAGGCTTCCGGTTGCTGGAGGACCGGGATATTGAGGAAGACGAGCGACTGACGCAGGTGGTGATTGGCGCCGAAGCCGCCGACGGCGCCGGGCGAGGCGCTGATGACGCCGCCGGGCTTGCCGTCCCAGGCGCTCTGGCCGTAGGGGCGCGAGCCGACGTCGATGGCGTTCTTGAGCGCGGCCGGCACCGAGCGGTTGTACTCGGGTGTCACGAAGAGCACCGCGTCGGCGCGCCGGATGCGGTCGCGAAAGGCGACCCATGGCGCGGGCGGGCTGGCGTCCTCGTCCTGGTTGTACAGCGGCAACTGGCCGATTTCGACGATGTCGAGCTTGAGCCCGGCCGGCGCCATCGCGGCGAGCGCGAGTGCCAGCTTGCGGTTGAAGGAGTCCTTGCGCAGGCTGCCTACCAATACGGCTACATCACGTGGAGTACTCATCGCGATTCCTTTTTCGTTCACGGCACCATGGGTGGACGGAGCCGGCTCGCGCGCCGCATTGCTGCGCAGCGGCGGCCGGTCCAAGCGTCACTCTAATCCATTTGCGCGAAAGGAACCGCCAGTCGCCAGCCTACAGCGCCGCCAGCGGATGCTCGCCGTGCGCCCAGGGGCTGTCGAAAAACGCGTGCACGCGCTCGCGGGTGACCTCATCGAGACGCGCGGGCTGCCACTTCGGCGCGTGGTCCTTGTCGACCGCCAGCGCGCGAATGCCTTCGACGCCGTCGCCGTGGCGGAACACGTGGTACATCATGTCCAGCTCCATACGCAGCTCGTCGTTCAGCGCCATGGTGCGGGCGCGGCGGATCTGCTCCAGCGTGACGTTGAGCATCAGCGGCGAGCGCGCGCGCAGCATGGCCGCCGTCTGCGCGGCCCAGTCGGAGCCGGCATCGCTCACCGCTGCCACGATCCCGGTCACCGAGGCGCCGGCAAACAGGCCATCGATCTCTTCCTGCAGCTTGGCCAGCTGGCTTTCGCCCGGCGGGCAGGCGGCGCGGTGCGCCGCGGTGGCCTCGTCGACGCAAGCGAGCACGGCGTCGCCATCGGCAAACTGACGTGCGCGCAGCACCTCCACCAGCTCCGCCATGGCATTGCCCGGCAGATAGGCATCCGCCAGGCCTGCGTACAGCGCGTCAGCAGCATGAATCATGGCGCCGGTCAGGCCCAGGTATTCACCCAGGCGACCGGGCGTGCGCGACAGGAACCAGCCGCCGCCCACGTCCGGGAACAAGCCGATATTGGTCTCCGGCATTGCCATCTTGGTCCGCTCGGTCACCAGACGGCGGCGTGCGCCTTGCGAGATACCCATGCCGCCGCCCATCACCACGCCGTCCATCAGCGCGATGTAAGGCTTGGCGTAGGTATGGATCAAGTGATTGAGCGCGTATTCCTCGACGAAGAACTGATCGAGCGCCGGATCGCCGGCGAGCGCGGCCTTGTGGAAGAAGCGGATGTCGCCTCCGGCGCAAAAAGCCTTGCCGCCCGCGCCGGCGATGACTACGGCCGCCACTTCGGGCGCCACCGCCCATGCGTTGAGCGCCTGGGTGATGGCGCGAATCATCTCGAGCGACAGTGCGTTGAGCGCCTGGGGCCGGTTCAGCGTCAGGTAGCCGATGCCACCCTCGATGCGACCCTGTATCTCGCTTGTGACCAAGTCAGTCATGTCTCTCTTCTCCGCGAATGCAACCCGCAACTTTACACCAGCCAAGCTGCGCGCCGCACCCCTGAGCGGCGTCCGAGACACCGCGTTCAGGCCACCCGAAATGCCGACATCAGCCCGGTAAGCCGCTGCGCCTGGTCCTCCAGCGAAGCCGCTGCCGCAGCGGCCTGCTCGACCAGCGCGGCGTTCTGCTGGGTCATGCCGTCCATCTGCGCCACCGCCTGGTTGACCTGCTCGATGCCGCGCGACTGCTCGTCGGATGCCGAACTAATGCCGCTCATGATGCCGCTCACGCGGCGCACCGCACCAACCATTTCCTGCATCACTTGCCCCGCTTGCTCGACCATCTCGCCGCCGGCGCGCACGCGCGACACAGAGTCGCTGATCAGCGTGCGGATCTCCTTTGACGCGCCCGCGCAGCGCTGCGAGAGATCGCGCACGTCGCCCGCGACCACCGCGAAGCCTCGTCCGTGCTCGCCGGCCCGCGCGGCTTCCACCGCCGCGTTGAGGGCAAGGATATTGGTCTGGAATGCGATCTTCTCGATGACATCGATGATGTCGACGATCTTGTTGGCACTGGCGTCGATCGCCTGCATGGTGCTGGCTACGCGCGCCACCGCGTCGCTGCCGCGCTCCGCCAGGCCAGTGGCGCTGCTGGCGAGGTCATTGGCCTCGCGCGCGCTATCCGCGTTCTGGCGCACCGTGCCCGTGAGCTCCTCCATGCTGGACGCCGTTTCCTCGAGCGACGCGGCCTGCTGCTCCGTGCGTTGCGACAAGTCGCTGTTGCCGCTGGCAATCTGCTTGCTGGCGGCGGCAATGGAATCGGCCCCGCCGCGCACGTCGCTCACCATCGCGGCCAGGCTCTCTTGCATGCGCCCGAGCATGGCGAGCATGCGGCCAGTCTCGCTGCGCCCCGCCTCGGCGCCGCAGCCGGCGCCATCCGCCTTCGCGCCAAGATCGCCGGCGGCGATGCGCTCGAAGCGGGCGATGGCCGTATCGAGCGGACCCACGATGGAACGCCGCAGGCGCCAGGCCACCACCGTGCTGAAGCACAAGCCAAATACCAACACGCCGATCGAAAGCGAGCGCAGCGTGGTGTAGCGCTCCTGCGACCCGTGATAGACCTCCAGCGCGCCGGCGAGCTGCAGCTTGCCCAACTCGGTATTGACGGCCGTGAAAGCGATATCGAGCTTGGGAATGGTCTCCAGCACGGCGCGCATCACCGCCTCGCGGTCGCCTTGCTTGAGCGCGGCGATCATCGGCGACACACCTTGCGTGAACAACGCCTCACGCTTGGCGGCAACGTCCGCAGCCGCGCGGGCTTCTTGCGCCGAACGCGGCAGCGCCAGATAGGCCTGCCAGGCCGCATCGGACTGGCGCGCAAACCCCTCGGCCGTATCGGCGCGCGCACGGGCGTCGGCGGGATCGGCGGCGAAGGTGGCCTGGTCGAGCAAGACCCGTACGAGCAACTGGTTGGAACGCGCCTCGGCCAGGTTGACCGCGGCGGAGAGCTGATGCTGGTAGATCTGCCGCGTGGCGTCGTTGCTGCGCGACATGCCAAACCAGCCTACGGCACCGACAATCATCAACAGTGCATTGGTGACGATAGTCAGAATCCACAATCTAGTACCGATCGTAGTGTTGCGAAACATGAGGGCTCCCCGTTGGTTTTAGCGCTGATGCGGCTCCGTTTTTGGCCGCCCCGCTATAACGGCACCCCTCACCGCTCCTTGACACCGCGCATGCGGATATTCAGTCGTGCAAAATAGTCAGGAATGCGAATGTGCGCAGGAAGGATTTTTGAGTGCGCTAGCGTACGCATTTGGCAACACCGCACGACCGTATAGAGGATCGCCTCCAGGCAAAACCGACAGAATCGGGCAACACTTTGCGCATGACACCGTCAACAATCGATCCCGGCCTGATCCTGCTGGCTTTCGCACCAGTCTTCCTGCTGACCATCGGCGCGGAGGCCTGGTACTGGGCGCGCCGCGACCCCGCCATCTACAGCCTGCGCGATACCGCGTCCAACGCCGCGCTGGCGCTGATGCACCAGGCGTCGGACGCGTTCTTCCTGTGGCTGATGGTGCGCACGGTCTACACGTGGAGCTACCAGCATGGCCTGAAGGCGATGCCGCAGACGGTCTGGTCGTTCCTGCTCTTGCTGCTGCTGCAGGATTTCCTTTACTACTGGTTTCATCGCGCCAGCCATCGGGTGCGCTGGATGTGGGCTTCACACGTCACCCATCATTCCTCGGAGGGCATGAATTTCTCGACGGCGTTCCGCCAGAGCCTGACATATCCGCTTTCGGGCATGTGGTTGTTCTGGATTCCGCTGGCGCTGATCGGCTTCACGCCCGACTGGGTGATCCTGGCGGTGGGGTTGAACCTGGCCTTCCAGTTTTTCGTGCACACCCGGCTGGGCGGCCGCTGGCACCGGCTTGAATGGCTGTTCAATACGCCCTCAGTACACCGCGTACACCATGCGCGTAACCCGCAGTACATCGACCGCAACTATGCGGGCGTGCTGACCGCGTGGGACCGCATGTTCGGCTCCTTCGTGCCCGAAGAGGCGCCGCCCGAATACGGCATTACGCGTCGCATCGCCAGCCATAACCCGATCACTCTCACCTTCCATGAGTGGGGCGACATGTTCGCCGACGCGTGGCGCCATCGCGACCTGCGGCACCTCTGGAAACCGCCCGAGTGGCGTCATCCGCGCGACCTGGCGGCCAGGGACGTGCCGCTGGCCGGCACCGCATCTGGGACGGACCGCAGCCAGGATGCATGATGGCTGGATAGCCAAAGGCGCCACGGAAAGCAGACAACAAAAAACCGCGCACGAGGCGCGGTTTTTTGTTGCTGGCAAAGTAGCCTGGGACGAAAACGCTTACACGGATTCGCGCGAAGCACGCTTACGCTCGTGCTCCTTCAGGTGACGCTTGCGCAGGCGGATGCTCTTCGGCGTGATTTCCACCAGTTCGTCGTCGGCGATGAACTCCACGGCGTATTCCAGCGACATCTGGATCGGCGTGACCAGGCGCACGGCTTCGTCGGTACCCGAGGCGCGCACGTTGGTCAGCTGCTTGCCCTTGATCGGGTTCACAACCAGGTCGTTGTCGCGGCTGTGGATGCCGATGATCATGCCTTCGTACAGTGCATCGCCCGGCTTGACGAACATGCGGCCGCGATCCTGCAGCTTCCACAGCGCGTAGGCCACGGCATCGCCGTCGTCCTGCGAGATCAGCACGCCGTTGTGGCGCTCACCCAGGCCGCCTTCGCGCAGAGGCGCGTAGTCGTCGAAGATGTGGCTGATCAGGCCGGTGCCGCGGGTCAGCGTCAGGAACTCGCCCTGGAAGCCGATCAGGCCACGGGCCGGAACGCGGTACTCGAGGCGGGTGCGGCCCTTGCCGTCGGACGCCATGTCGAGCAGTTCGCCCTTGCGGCGGCCCAGCTCTTCCATCACGCTGCCCTGGTGGCCGTCTTCAACGTCCACGGTCAGCAGTTCGTACGGCTCGTGCTTGACGCCGTCGATTTCCTTGAACACCACGCGCGGGCGCGACACGGCCAGCTCGTAGCCTTCGCGGCGCATGTTTTCCAGCAGGATGGTCAGGTGCAGCTCGCCGCGGCCCGACACTTCGAAGATGGTGTCGTCGCCGGTCTCGGCCACGCGCAGCGCCACGTTCGACTTCAGTTCGCGGTCCAGGCGTTCGCGCAGCTGGCGGCTGGTCACGAACTTGCCTTCACGGCCGGCCAGCGGCGACGTGTTGACACAGAAGTTCATGGTCAGCGTGGGCTCGTCCACCTTCAGCATCGGCAGCGCGTCTTGCGCGTCCGGTGCGCACACGGTGCAACCGATGCCCAGCTCTTCGATGCCGTTGATCAGCACGATGTCGCCGGCTTCGGCTTCCGCCACGATTTCGCGCTCCAGGCCCTGGAACTTCAGCACCTGGTTGATACGACCCTTGATGGGGTTGCCTTCCGGGCCGAACTTGACCACCACGTCTTGCAGCGAACGGGCACGGCCACGCGAAATGCGGCCTACGCCGATCTTGCCGACATAGCTGTTGTAATCGAGCGAGATGATCTGCAGCTGCAGCGGACCGTCCGGGTTGTCGTCACGGACCGGCACCTTGGCCAGCACGGTCTCGAACAGCGGCTTCATGTCGCCTTCGCGCACGTCGTCGGTCAGCCCGGCATAGCCGTTCAGGCCGGATGCGTAGATCACCGGGAAATCGAGCTGCTCATCGGTGGCGCCCAGCTTGTCGAACAGGTCGAACGTCTGGTTGATCACCCATTCCGGACGCGCGCCCGGGCGGTCGACCTTGTTGATCACCACGATCGGCTTCAGGCCCAGCGCCAGCGCCTTGCGCGTGACGAAACGGGTCTGCGGCATCGGGCCTTCGACAGCGTCAACCAGCAGCAGCACGCCGTCAACCATCGACAGCACGCGCTCCACTTCACCGCCGAAATCGGCGTGGCCAGGGGTATCGACGATATTGATGTGGGTGCCGTTGTATTCAACAGCACAGTTCTTCGCGAGGATGGTGATCCCGCGTTCCTTTTCAATGTCGTTCGAGTCCATCACGCGCTCGACCATTTGCTGGTTGTCGCGGAAGGTGCCTGCCTGGCGCAGGAGTTGGTCGACCAGAGTGGTCTTGCCATGATCGACGTGAGCGATGATGGCGATATTGCGGATGGCGCGGGTCATTGCAGCGTCTCGCTTTGGGGCTGAGCATCAAAAGATAACCCGAAATTATAGCATGCTGCGGCGCAAAACCCGAGGACGACGTTAGGTAGCTTCCGAAGCCGTCACCCCGTCACAAATCCGATTATTGCGATATCCGCAATAGCAAATTGACGTCCTTGCGGATCAGCGAACGTGAACATATAGTTGCCACGGCAAACATTGCACCGACAAGCACCGAGCCGAGATGTCCGAGCAGAGCCAGCCCATTTCCGACGAAGCCTTTCCGTTCGACCCGGCCGAGTACCGCATGGGCGAGAGCATCGGCTATCTGATGGCACGCGCCAAGAACGTGCTGTCGCACGGCGTGGAGCAGGAGGTCGATGGCCTGGACATCACGCACGCCCAGGCCACCTGCCTGATGATGCTGGCCGCCGGCCGTGGCAGCACGGTGACGGATCTTGGCCGGGAGCTCAATTGCGATATGGGCTCGGTCACGCGCCTGCTCAGCCGCCTGGAAAAGCGCGGCCTGATCGAGCGCCAGCGCAGCGATGCCGACCGGCGCGTGGTCGACCTGTCGATCACCCCCGCCGGCCAGATCCTCGTGAACCAGCTGCCCCAGATCTATTGCCGCGTGCTGAACCGGCATTTCCGCGGCTTCTCCGAAGCCGAACTACAGACCTTCCGCTCGATGCTGCACCGGATCATCGGCAACAACAGCGGGTAGCGGCCAGGCATGGCGGCCAGTGACGCCAGCGGCGCCACGATCTCTCAAATACAAGAAACAAGAACAAACACTAACGCTCTATCGCAGGGCACCCAGATGAACCAAGCTCTCTCTTCTTTTTCCGCTTTGTCGCCGCGTACGCGCGCGGCGTGCCGCCGCGCCGGTACGCTGGCGCTGACCGCGCTGGCGGCCGCGGTGCTGGCGGGCTGCGCCGCGTTCGGCAACTCGCACAGCACGCAGACCGTTACCGCGCCGGCCTCGCTCGCCAGCGCCCAGGCCCTGCCCTCGCAGCATGGCCAGTGGCCTTCGCTTGACTGGGTCGACCAGTTCAAGGACCCGCAACTGCGCGCCCTGGTCGACGAGGCGGTAAAGGACAGCCCCAACCTGCAAGCCGCTTTCGCGCGTGTGGAAGCCTCCCGCGCGATGGCGGACGCCACGCGCAGCGCGCTGTACCCGCACGTCGACTTTGACGGCAGCCTGGTACGCCAGCGCTTCTCGCAAACGGACCTGTTCGAAGGCACGCCGCTGGCCGGTTCGTGGCAGAACCAGTCACGCCTGCAAGCCGGGCTCTCCTATGATTTCGACTTCTGGGGCAAGAACCGCAAGGCGCTCGAAGCCGCTCTGTCCGACGACCGCGCTGCCGAGGCCGAAAGCCAGGCTTCGCGCCTGATCCTGACCACGTCGGTCGCCCGCACCTATGCCCGCCTGGCCGCCTTGTACGCGCAACGCGACGTGGCCGAGCGCGCCATCGCCCAGCGCCGCGGCCTGAGCGACCTGTCACGCGACCGGCTCAACGCCGGCCTGGACACGCAGGTCGAAACCACGCAGGCGCGCGGCACGGTGGCATCGGCACAGACCGACCTGCTTCGCGTGGATGAAGACATCCTGCTGGCGCGCAACCAGCTCGCCGCGCTGCTGGGCAAGGGCCCGGACCGCGGCCTGGCGATCCAGCGCCCGACCATCCTGGCGCAAAGCACGCCGCTGCTGCCGGACAACCTCACCATCGACCTGCTGGGCCGCCGCCCGGACCTGGTTGCCGCACGCTGGCGCGTGGAGGCCACCAGCAAGGATATCGAGGTGGCACGCACGCAATTCCTGCCGGCCGTCACGTTGTCCGCTTTTGCCGGCGTGGCGTCGCTGGACCCATCCAACCTGCTGATGGGCATCAGCCGGACCTTTGGCATCGGTCCGGCGATCCGCCTGCCGATCTTCGAGGGCGGCAAGCTGCGCGCCAACCTGAAGGGCAAGTACGCGCAATACGACCTCGCCGTGGCCAACTACAACCAGACGCTGGTCGATGCGCTGCGCGAAACCGCCGACACGGTGGCCAGCATCCGCAGCGTGGATACGCAGATCACGGCCCAGCGCGAGGCGCTGGCTCTCGCCGAGCGCGCCTACTCACTATCCACCATCCGCTACAAGGCCGGGCTAGGCACCCAGCTCACGGTGCTCAATGCCGAAAGCAACGTGCTGCAGCAACGCCGCCTTGCGACCGACCTGCAGGCGCGCCGCCTGGACCTGCAGATGGGCCTGATAAAGGCGCTCGGCGGGGGTTACCAGGAACAAGCCGAAGGCGCCGGGACGGATGCGCAGAAGCCAGCCGAGGCACGCGGCTAAACGGTTAGGTGGCTACGGCCAAGCAGCCGGAAAAACAACGAGCAGTACCGACAGCATTCTTAGAAGACGATCATGAGCGATAACAAGCAAGCGGCCCAGACTCCCGCCTCCCCGGCGGCTCCCGTCAACAACAACGGCAAGCGCAAGCGCCTGCTGCTCTCGCTGACCGCCGCGGTAGTGGTGGCCGGCGTGGCCTATGGCATCTACTGGGGCATGTACGCGCGCCACTTCGAGAGCACCGACGACGCGTATGTTGCGGGCAACGTGGTGCAGGTCACCCCACTGGTCGGCGGCACCGTGATTTCGATCTCGGCCGACGATACGCAGCTTGTCACTGCGGGCCAGCCCCTGATCCAGCTCGACCGCGCCGACTCGCAGGTCGCCATGGAGCAGGCTGAGGCGCAACTGGCGCAAGCCGTGCGTGAAGTGCGCACGCTCTACGTCAACAACGGCTCGCTGGCGGCCAACGTGACCATGCGCGAAGCCGATGTGGCCAAGGCGCGTGAGGACCTGAAGCGCCGCGAGGCCATCGCTGGCTCCGGCGCGGTTTCGGGCGAAGAAATCTCCCACGCGCAGACCGCCCTCACGGCCGCGCAATCGGCACTGTTGGCCACGCGCGAGCAACTGGCATCCAACAAGGTGCTGACCGACCAGACCACGGTGGAGAAGCACCCCAACGTGCAGCGCGCCGCCGCCAACCTGCGTGCCGCCTATCTCGCGTTCGCACGCTCGACGCTGCCCGCGCCGGTAACCGGCTACGTGGCCAAGCGCTCGGTGCAGGTCGGCCAGCGCGTAGCCCCCGGCGCGCCACTGATGGCCGTGGTGCCGCTGGACCAGGTGTGGATCGACGCCAACTTCAAGGAAGTGCAGATCACGCATATGCGCGTGGGCCAACCGGTCACGCTGGAGGCCGACCTGTACGGCTCCAAGGTGACCTATAACGGCAAGGTGGAAGGTTTCTCGGCCGGCACCGGCTCGGCCTTCTCCCTGCTGCCGGCGCAGAACGCCACCGGCAACTGGATCAAGGTTGTGCAACGCCTGCCGGTGCGCATCGCACTGGACCCGCAGCAGCTCAAGGACCACCCGCTGCGGGTTGGCCTGTCGATGAACGTGACGGTCGATGTGCGCAAGGAAGAAGGCGCGGCCATGACCAACGCCACGGTTGCGCGCCCGATGCAGACCGACGTCTATGAGAAGGTCGCGCAGGACGCCGACGCACTGATCGCCCGCATCATCTCGCTGAACAACGGCGGCCGCCAGGCGACCGAGCCCATGGCGGCGCCGGTGTCGTCGACGCCGGCCGCCGCCAAGCCCGCCAACACCTGAACATGGCTACCTCCCTCCCCGCGCGCGACGGCGCCTCGCCCGGCCCGGCGGCGCCAGCGGCGCGCCGCGCCGCGCCAGTGCCGTTGTCGGGCGCAAAGCTGATCGTCGGCACGATCGCGCTGTCGCTGGCCACGTTCATGAACGTGCTCGACTCCTCGATCGCCAACGTATCGATCCCGGCCATCTCGGGCGACCTTGGCGTGGCCCCCAACCAGGGCACTTGGGTCATCACCTCGTTCGCTGTGGCCAATGCCATCTCGGTGCCGCTGACCGGATGGATGACCACGCGCTTCGGGGCGGTGCGGCTGTTCATCACGTCGATCCTGCTGTTCGTGATCTCGTCGTGGCTGTGCGGTGTCGCGCCCAACCTCGAAGTGCTGCTGGCCGCGCGCGTGCTGCAAGGCGCAGTGGCGGGGCCGATGATTCCGCTGTCGCAATCGCTGCTGCTGTCGAGCTATCCGCCGCAGAAAAGCACCATGGCGCTCGCCCTATGGGGCATGACCACGCTGGTGGCGCCCATCATGGGGCCGCTGCTGGGCGGCTGGATCTCGGACAACATGACCTGGCCGTGGATCTTCTACATCAACATCCCGGTGGGCCTGGGCGCCGCCTATGCAACCTGGGCGATTTACCGCGACCGCGAGACGCCGATCAAGATCCTGCCGATCGACCGGATCGGGCTGGCGCTGCTGGTGATCTGGGTAGGCTCGATGCAGCTCATGCTCGACAAGGGCAAGGAGCTCGACTGGTTCCACTCGACCTCGATCGTCGTGTTGACAGTAGTGGCCATTGTGGGTTTCCTGTTTTTCCTGATCTGGGAGAGCTACGAGAAGCATCCGATCGTCGATATCACCTTGTTCAAGGGACGTAACTTCAGCGCGGGAGTGGTGGCCATCTCGGTGGCCTACGGCCTGTTCTTCGGCAACCTGGTGATCCTCCCGCTGTGGCTGCAAACCATCGTCGGCTATACCGCAACGGATGCCGGCATCGTGATGGCGCCGGTCGGGATCTTCGCCATCCTGCTGTCGCCGCTGATCGGCAAGAACCTGCCCAAGATGGATGCGCGCTGGGTCGCGACCCTGGCCTTCGTCACCTTTGGCGTGGTCAGCCTGATGCGCTCGGGATTCACCTTGCAGGTCGATACCCGCACGCTGATGATCCCGACGCTGATCCAGGGTGCGGCGATGGCGATGTTCTTCATCCCGCTGACGTCGATCATCCTGTCGGGCCAGCCGCCGGAGAGGATCCCGTCGGCCTCCGGGGTATCCAACTTCGTGCGGATCACGTTCGGTGCGATCGGTGCGTCGATCTCGACCACCATCTGGGAAAACCGCACGGCGCTGCATCACGCGCAACTGGTGGAACAGGTCAATCCGTACAACCCGACCTATATCGACCAGCTCAACCACCTGATGCAGCTGGGCATGAGCCAGGCCCAGGCCAACGGCCAGATCGAGCGCAACATTTCGCAGCAGGCGGCCATGCTGGGCGCCAACGATATCTTCTGGATCTCGGGCGTGCTGTTCTTCGTGCTGATCGTCTTTGTCTGGCTGACCAAGCCTAAGAAAGGGGGGGATCTGGACGCCTCCGCGGCCGGGGCGCACTAGCTGCAGTAGCTGCACCGAGCACACGCGCCGCACGCGAGGCCGATGCCGTCACAGGCATCGGCCTCGTGCTTTCTGGCCCCTTCCCTCGCCCAGGCTCAAGCCTTCGGGATTTCCTGCCCGATGCAGCCGCATTGGCCGCATTGGCCGCGTTAGAGCTTGACCAGCCGCTCGGGCCGCAAGGCGCCTTCACGCATGCGCGCCACGCCAAGCAAGCGGCGCGGCTCGCCGCCATAGACACTGGCGAGTTCATCTTCCGCCAGCGCCACGCCCGCCGGCAGGTCGCGCTGCGCGATGCGCTGGCCCTGCAGGAAGCGCGCCATCGCGGCCTCGTCTAGCGTTACCGCTACGCAGCGCTGCAACAGCGCATCGACCGGCGCAAGCATTCCGGGGCGCTCCTCGTCGGAGCGCTGCTCGATCTGCTCCAGCGTGACCGCACCTTCGAGGCTCAGGTCACCCACCGCTGTACGGCGCAAGCCGGTCAGGTGCGCGCCGCACCCGAGCGCCTCGCCAATGTCCTCGGCCAGGGTGCGGATATAAGTGCCCTTGCTGCAGGTCACGCGCATGCTGAAGGTGGGTACCTGCGGCAGCCCGCAATCGAGCAGCGTGATTTCATGGATGGTGACGCGGCGCGCGGCGCGCTCCACGGTCTGGCCGGCACGTGCGTATTCGTACAGCGGACGTCCGTCCTTCTTCAGTGCGGAATGCATCGGCGGCACCTGCTCGATTTCGCCCGCGAAGCGCAGCATTGCGGCGCGCAGCGCTTCGACATCGCAGGTTACCGGACGCTCGGCGATCACCTCGCCCTCGGCGTCGCCGGTCGCGGTCTTGAGGCCCAGCCGCACGGTGGCTTCGTATGTCTTGTCGGCCTCGAGCAGGTCCTGCGAGAACTTCGTCGCCTCGCCAAAGCACAGCGGCAGCAAGCCGGTGGCAAGCGGATCGAGCGTGCCGGTGTGTCCGGCCTTTAGCGCGCGCAGCATGCGCTTGGCACGCACCAGCGCATCGTTGGACGAAAGGCCGAGCGGCTTGTCGAGCAGCAGCACGCCATGCACCTCGCGGCGCGGCTGCCGGGGCGGGCGATTGGTATTGGGATGAGTCATGGCGGGGAGCTATGTGACGCCGGCAAAGCTTCAGGGCCGGGCGCGAACAAGAAAACGGCCCGTGGTTACGGGCCGTCTTTCAGTCTTCTTTTGCGCGTGTGGAGTTAGCTTCTTTGATCAGCTTGGACATCTCGATCGCTTGTTCCACCGAGGTATCGTGGAAGAAGCGCAGCGTCGGCACGGTATGGATATGCAACCGCTTGTAGAGCAGCGAATGCAGGTAACCGGACTTTTCGTTGAGGATGCCCTCCACTTCCGCGGCATCAGCCGCCAGGACGGTGAAGTACACCTTGGCGTGCGCGTAGTCGGGGGTCAGCGTGACCGACTGCAGTGTGACGAGCCCCAGGCGGGGATCGCGCAGCTCACGCTGGATCATCTCGGCCAGGTCGCGCTGGATCTGGTCGGAAATCCGGAGATTACGAGAGGAGATATTGCCTTTCTTGGCCATTCAATACGCTTGCTGTCGAGAAGGGCAGCGGGGGGCCAGTTGGCCCCCCGCCCGCAACACGCCTTACAGCGTGCGCGCCACCTCGGTGATTTCATACACTTCGAGCTGGTCGCCTTCCTGAACGTCGTTGAAGTTCTTGATCGACAAACCGCACTCGAAGCCTTGCTTGACTTCCTTGACGTCATCCTTGAAGCGCTTGAGCGAATCAAGCTCGCCGGTATGGATGACCACGTTGTTGCGCAGCACCCGCACCAGGGCGGTACGCTTGACCAGCCCGTCGGTGACCATACAACCAGCCACCGCGCCAATCTTCGGCACGCGGAAGACCTGGCGCACTTCGACCGTACCCAGCGTGACTTCGCGCTTTTCCGGTGCCAGCATGCCCGACATTGCCGCCTTGATCTCGTCTACCGCATCGTAAATGATGTTGTAGTAGCGAATATCGATGCCGTTGTTCTCGGCCAGCTTGCGCGCGCCAGCATCGGCACGCACGTTGAAACCGATGATGACCGCCTTCGAAGCCGTAGCCAGGTTGACGTCCGACTCCGAGATACCGCCCACGCCGCCGTGCACGATCTGTACGCGCACTTCTTCGGTGGAGAGCTTCTGCAGCGATTGCACCAGTGCTTCCTGCGAACCCTGGACGTCGGCCTTGACGATCAGCGGCAGCGTCTGCACTTCGCCTTCGCTCATCTGTTCCAGCATCGTTTCCAGCTTGGCCGCCTGCTGCTTGGCCAGCTTGACGTCACGGTACTTGCCTTGACGGAACAGCGCAATTTCGCGCGCCTTGCGCTCGTCCGGCAGCACCAGCACTTCTTCACCAGCCGCAGGCACTTCGGACAGACCCTGGATCTCGACCGGAATCGAGGGACCGGCTTCCTTGGTCGGCTTGCCGGTTTCGTCCAGCATGGCGCGAACGCGGCCATAAGCGCTGCCAGCCAGCACCACATCGCCACGCTTGAGCGTGCCGCTGGTGACCAGGATGGTCGCGATCGGGCCCTTGCCCTTGTCCAGCTGGGCCTCCACCACCAGGCCCTTGGCCGGGGCGTCCACCGGTGCCTTCAGTTCCAGCACTTCAGCCTGCAGCAGCACTTGCTCGAGCAGATCGTCGATGCCGGCGCCGGTCTTGGCGGACACCGGAACGAACGGCGAATCACCGCCGTACTCTTCCGGCAGCACCTGCTCGGCCACCAGTTCCTGCTTGACGCGGTCCGGGTTCGCTTCGGGCTTGTCGATCTTGTTGATCGCGACCACGATGGGCACACCCGCCGCCTTGGCGTGGGCAATGGCTTCCTTCGTCTGCGGCATCACGCCGTCGTCGGCCGCGACCACCAGGATCACGATGTCGGTCGCCTTGGCACCGCGAGCACGCATGGCCGTGAAGGCCTCGTGACCCGGGGTGTCCAGGAAGGTGATCACGCCGCGCTCGGTTTCCACATGGTAGGCACCGATGTGCTGCGTAATACCACCGGCTTCGCCCGCCGCAACCTTGGCACGACGGATGTAGTCCAGCAGCGAGGTCTTGCCGTGGTCGACGTGACCCATCACGGTCACCACCGGCGGACGCGGCAGCTGCTCGGCGTCGGTGTGGTCTTCACCACCCACGACCAGCAGCGCTTCCGGATCGTCCAGCTTGGCGGCAAATGCCTTGTGGCCCATTTCTTCCACCACGATCATGGCGGTTTCCTGGTCCAGCACCTGGTTGATGGTCACCATCTGGCCGAGCTTCATCATCTGCTTGATGACCTCGGAAGCCTTGACGGCCATCTTGTGCGCCAGGTCGGCCACCGAAATGGTCTCGGGGATGTGCACTTCGCGCACCACCGGTTCCGTCGGCGCCTGGAAATTCGTGCCGCGATCGTCTTGCTGGTGACGGTTGCCACGGCCGCGCGGACCGCCGCGCCAGCCGCCAACGCCACCCGACGAATCGCCGCGGGTCTTCAGGCCGCTGCCCTTCTTCTTCGAGCCTTCGTCCTGCCAGGTCGAGGAAGTCCCTGCCTTCACTACCTTGCCGGTCTTCTTGTCGACGGTGGTGGTAGCGGTGGCCGTGGTCGTTGCGGGCTTCTTCTCGTCTTTCTTGACTTCGGTGCCAGGCGGCTTGACCGGCTTGTGCAGCGTGCCGGTCTGCTCGGCCTTCTTTTCTTCAGCCTTGCGTTCCGACGGCGCCTTGAGCACGCGCGCCGGCGCATTCAGCATCTGCTGAATGGCGCGGGCTTCGGCTTCGGCGGCCTCGCGGCGCTTGCGCGCTGCGTCCTGTTCGGCACGCGCCTTGTCGGCGGCCTGCTTGGCGTCGTCGGCGGCCTTCTGCGCGGCAGCGCGTTCGGCGGCCAGGCGAGCCTTTTCGTCTTCGGCCTTCTTGCGCGAATCGTCGTCTTCCGGCGCCTTGGCCGTAGCGGCGGCGCGCAGGGCGGCAGCTTCCTCTTCCGCCTTGCGGGCGGCGAGTTCAGCCTGGCGGCGCTCTTCAGCCTCCAACGCTTCCTGCTTGGCGCGACGCTCGGCCTCCTCGCGTTCGGCCGCCTCCTGGCGTGCCTTCGACTCGGCTTCCTGGCGTGCCAGCAACTCGGCCTGCTGACGATCTTCCTCATCCTGGCGCGCCTGCTCGGCCGCATCGACCGGCAGCTCGACCACTTCGTGGCCATCGGCGCCATCGGCGGAAGCCTCATCGCGCTTGATCAGGACGCGCTTCTTGCGCACCTCGACCTGCACCGTGCGAGTCTTGCCGGTGGAATCAGCCTGGCGGATCTCGGAGGTCTCACGCTTGGTCAACGTGATCTTCTTGCGCGCGCTGTCATCGGCCGCCCCATGGGAACGCTTGAGGTAATCCAGCAACTTGGTCTTGTCGGATTCGGTGATGATGTCGTCAGGCGTCACCTTGCCCACCCCAGCTGCCTGCAATTGTTCCAGCAGGGCAGCTGCGCTGCGGCTCAGTTCTGCGGCCAGTTGGGCAACTGTTGTGCTTGCCATTCAAACCCTTTCAATGCTTGGTTATACGTCGGGACAATTGTGTGTGGAATGCGCGCTCAAGCAGCCTGGAAAAGCACTACGTGGGCGTGTCCCTCAGTTAAACCAATGTTCCCGTGCTTTCATGATCAGCGCGCGGGCATCATCCTCGCCGAGACCAACCATGTCGACGAGTTCGTCGACGGCCAATTCGGCCAGTTCGTCACGCGTGTGGATATTGCCTTCGGCCAGCTTGCCGATCAGTTCCGGGGTCAGGCCGTCGAGCGAGCGCAGATCCTGCGACACCTCTTCCACCTTTTCTTCCCGGGCCAGTTCCATCGTCAAGAGCGCATCGCGGGCGCGGTTGCGCAGCTCGTTGACGGTATCTTCATCGAAGGCGTCGATTTCCAACATCTCGCTGATGGGCACATAGGCCACTTCTTCCAGCGTGGAGAAACCTTCGTCGATCAAGATGTCAGCCACTTCTTCGTCCACGTCCAGCTTGGCCATGAACAACTTGCGCACCACGTCGCTTTCCTCGGCTTGCTTCTGTGCCGATTCTTCCTGCGTCATGATGTTGATCTGCCAGCCGGTCAGCTCGGACGCCAGGCGCACGTTCTGACCACTGCGGCCGATGGCGACGGCGAGGTTTTCCTCGTCGACCACCACGTCCATGCTGTGCTTTTCCTCGTCTACCACGATCGACTGTACCTGTGCCGGCGCCAGGGCGCCAATCACGAACTGCGCCGGGTCTTCCGACCACAGCACGATGTCGACCGCTTCGCCGCCAATCTCGTTACGGACCGCGGTCACCCGCGTGCCGCGCACGCCGACGCAGGTACCGATCGGATCGATACGCTTGTCATGCGCCACAACGGCAATCTTGGCGCGTACGCCGGGGTCGCGGGCAGCTGCCTTGATTTCCAGCAGGCCCTGCTCCATCTCCGGCACTTCGTTCTCGAACAGCTTGATCAGGAACTCGGGCGCGGTGCGCGAGAGCTCGATCTGCGGGCCGCGTGCGGTGCGATCCACATTCAGGATATATGCGCGAACACGGTCGCCGGTGCGCAGGTTTTCCTTGGGGATGATCTGGTCGCGGGCCAGCAGCGCTTCCACGCGGCCAGACTCGACGATCAAGCCCTTCTTGTCGGCACGCTTGACCGTGCCGGTCATGACCTTCTCGCCACGATCCAGGTAATCGTTGAGGATCTGCTCGCGCTCGGCGTCACGGATCTTCTGCAGGATCACCTGCTTGGCGGCTTGCGCACCGATACGACCGAACTCGACCGACTCGATCTGCTCTTCGACAAATTCATCCAGCTGGATGTCCGGATCCTGCTCACGGGCCTCGAACATGAGGATTTGCTTGTCCGGCTCCTGCAGACCCTGTTCATCCGGGACTACAAGCCAGCGGCGGAACGTCTCGTGCTCACCGGACTCACGATCGATGGCGACGCGAATATCCACGTCTTCCTCGAAACGCTTCTTGGTTGCCGAAGCGAGTGCCGCTTCCAGCGCACCGAATACCACATCCTTGTCGACGTTCTTCTCACGCGCAAGCGCATCGACGAGCAACAGAACTTCGCGGCTCATTGCTTGTTCCCTTTTTTCTGATTTCCTTTGAAGTCGATCACCGGCACCAGGCGTGCGCGATCAACATCGGATATGGTGAATTCCAGCAGCGCCGTGCCGTTCTGGCCTTCGAACTCGAGGCCAATCTGCTCTGCCCCCGGCTCACCGGTGGGCGTCTGCAGGATGCCGACGAAGTTCTTCTGCCCGTTGACCGGAAGGCGCAAGGTAACCCTGGCTTCCTGGCCCGCGAAGCGGACGAAGTCAGCCAGTTTCTTGAGCGGCCGGTCCAGCCCCGGCGAGGACACTTCGAGGCGCTCGTAGTCGATGTTCTCGACGGTGAGCACGTGGGTAAGCTGACGGCTTACCTTCTCGCAATCCTCAATGACGATGCCGGTTTCAGGCTGATCGATATAGACGCGCATGAGTCCGCCTGGAGCGCGCTCGAGCTCAACCAGCTCGTACCCCATGCCGTTCAGGGTGGTTTCGATCAAATCTGCCAGATGCACTGTATTCCCGAATAATGGCCATCAATACCGTGGCAGACCCAGCCCATCGGCACGGCCGTCTTGGTTGACGGCCTCAGCCAGCTTGCCTGCCAGTCACCCCGACCGGCGCGCCGCGAAACACGGCAAGCACACGAAACGGGCGAAGCAAAAAAAAATGGGCGCAATGCCCATCATTCGCCCACCCTTTTGCAGGATGACTTTTGAATAGACTTGGATTATACGCTGTCGCGGTGCAAAAGGCAAAGGCACCCGGCTTTGGCGCGACAGGGATGCGGGCCGTGCCGCTCTTTTCCCTGCCAGGCCCGCCCAAGGCGCCCTGCCTCGCATCGCTCAACGATTGCCGTCGCGACCACCACCACGAGGACGGCGGTTGCCATTGGGCTTGCCAGCCT
Source organism: Cupriavidus sp. MPR-AND1C (assembly GCF_058809705.1). Taxonomy (NCBI): domain Bacteria; kingdom Pseudomonadati; phylum Pseudomonadota; class Betaproteobacteria; order Burkholderiales; family Burkholderiaceae; genus Cupriavidus; species Cupriavidus sp. MPR-AND1C. The sequence continues at coordinate 19,966 of NZ_JBXASU010000066.1, forward strand.
GCGGCATCACATTCCCGTTGGCTTCGCCACCGCCGCGGCGCTGGGAACGATTCTGACCGCCGCCCATGCCACCCATGCCACCCATGCCACCCATGCCACCCATGCCAGCGCCACGGCCGCCACGGCCCGGGCCGCGGGGGGAACCCGCCGCGCCACCGCCCAGCTTGGTGGTATGGGACGTCAGCAGGGTCGGGCCACCGATGTAGCCCATCGACGTTTGCATCGGATCCGGCTGGCCGCGGCCAGCGCCGCTGCCGCGCGGGCCGTTGCCGCGGTTGACGCGCGGCAGGCCGTCCATGCCGGTCGGCATCGGCATGCCGGCAATGGCTGCCTCCGTGCGCTGCTGGCGGCCACCCACCTTGCTGCCTCCGCGGGGACCGCTATCCCCCTTGGACGGCGCCTTCAGGCCGATGGATGCCATCAGCGCGCGCACGTCATCCGCCGCGAGCTCCTGCCAGCGGCCGCGCTTCAGGCCGCGCGGCAGCAGGAACTGGCCGTAACGGGTACGAATCAGGCGTGACACGGTCAGGCCGACAGCCTCGAACATGCGGCGCACTTCGCGGTTGCGGCCTTCGGTCAGCGCCACGTGGTACCAGTGGTTGATGCCTTCGCCACCACCGTCCGCGATGCGCAGAAAATTAGCCTCGCCATCCTCGAGCTTGATGCCATGCAGCAGGCGCTGGCGATCGGCCTCGGCCAGCTCGCCCAGTGTGCGCACCGCATATTCGCGCTCCACGCCGTAGCGCGGATGCATGAACTTGTTGGCGATGTCGCCGGAGGAGGTAAAGATCAGCAAGCCCTCGGTGTTGAAGTCGAGGCGGCCCACGGCCACCCACTTCCCTGCCTTGATGCGCGGCAGGCTGTCGAACACGGTCGGGCGGCCTTCCGGATCCGACTGGCTGACGATCTCGCCAGACGGCTTGTGATACAGCAGCACGCGCGGCGGCTTGGACGACACACGGCGATGGATCAGCTTGCCGTTGACCCGGACCTGGTCGGCCGGCAGGATACGCTGGCCGATGTGGGCAGGCAGGCCATTGACCGAAACCCGGCCCTGAAGGATCAACTCTTCCATTTCCCGGCGCGAGCCCAGTCCACCTTCAGCGAGCACCTTGTGCAGCTTGGGCGCATCGTCGTCTGCGGACAGCTCGCGCACCGGCTTGACCCGGGCCTGCGGACCGCTCGACTCTTCCTGGTCATACTGACCGGAAATGACAAAGCGGAACAGGTCCTCACCGCTCGCAGCAGCGGCGGCAGGCGCCTTCTCAGGCACACCAGCGCCCGGGCGCTGCATGCCGCCCCTGCCCTTGTTGCCCTTGCCTTGCTGACGCGGGCCGCCTTGCTGCCCTTCGGCGCTACCGCGGCGGGCCGCGCCTTGCGGCTGCTGGCCTTGCTGCGGCTTGCGCTTGCGGGCGCCATTCCCGTTCGGGTTGGCGCGAGCGCCATCGCGCTGGCGCTCGCCCACGGCTTCGCTTACGCCTTCGGCAGCGTCACCGCCGAAGTTGCGGCGGCCTCGCGGCGCCGGGCGCTCGCCCTGCTGCTCGCCGGCCTGCGCTGACTCGCCTTCTGCGGGCTTGCGCTTGCCACGCGTGCGTCCCTTCCTTGCGCTGTCGCCACGCGCGTCTTGCGCGGCGCCCGCATCGGGGCTGCCCGCAGGGATTGCCGCCCCGCCGTCCGCGGCACGGTCGCCATCGCGGTCCTGCGCGGCCTGGCGGCGCGTGGCCACCAGATTGCGCAAGCCACGGCGCAGGCCCTTGCGGCGCGGCGCGCCATCGGTGCCATTGCCGGCATCACCGGCCGGCGTATCCGCCTGGCGGACGTCTTGATCAGAATCGGACAAGGTATTCACATTCGGATGTTGCATGGTGTTCAGTTGGACACGCGCTGGTCGTGCTCGTCGTGCTCGCTGGGGTGCGCCGGATTCGTCGTGGACGCCCCCGGGACTTCGGACGCCTGCTCGCCGGAGGCCACTTGTACGTGGTAACCGTTGGCGGGCGTGTCCGTTTGCTCATTTGTTTCACCGTCTTCGACGGCTTGCTCCTCGGCTGTGCCGCCGGATTGCGCACCGGGGGACTCGCCGGCCACCGGCTCGCTCGCCGGCTCACTGCCTGGCCCGGGCGTCGCCGGCACGTTCACCACGGCTTCGGTGGTGGGTGTAAACCCGACCTCTACTTGCGCCAAGGCCTCCTTCCTTTCAAACGCATCCACCAAATCGGCGATGCCGTCTGTGGCGCCGGCCGCAAGACCATCGAGGGCAACCACGCCGGAAGGGATCGGCTCCCCCTCTCCGGCATCCGCCACAACCAGCGCGGCAGCGCTAGCCTGATCATGGCCAGGTTCCGCGAATGCCTCTTCGTCGCTATCCGCCGGCACCGTGCCCAGCGCCTCGAAATCAATCGGCTCCTGATTCAGCAGCGCGACCTGCGCCTGGGCCTGGATGTCTTCCAGCGGCGGCAATTCATCGAGCGTGCGCAGGCCAAGGTCATCAAGGAAATTCTTGGTGGTGGCATAGAGCGCAGGCCGTCCGGGCACGTCACGGTGGCCGATCACCTCGATCCAGCTGCGATCCTCGAGCTTCTTCACGACTTCGGTGCTGACCGCGACACCGCGGATTTCCTCGATATCGCCCCGTGTGACGGGTTGCCGGTAGGCAATGATCGCCAGCGTCTCCATCACGGCGCGGGAGTACTTGGGCGGCTTTTCAGGATTCAGCCGATCCAGGTACTCACGCATGACAGGGCGGCTCTGGAAACGCCAGCCACTGGCCAGTGCCACGAGTTCCACGCCGCGTTGCTCCCAGTCGCGGCGCAGCTCTTCCAGCAGCACGCGAATGGTGTCGGCACCGACGTCGTCGGCAAACAGCCGGCGCAAGTCATTGACGCGCAAGGGTTCCTGCGCGCAGATCAGCGCGGTCTCGAGGACGATCTTCGCCTCTTGGGTATTCATGTTGATTGCGTGCAGCCTGTCTTTGCACCTGCGCCCCGGTTGATCCCGGGCGCACTGGAGATTGCGGGTTCAGCGGTAGGGATTGCCACCGCCATCTGGCCGCGCAGCCAACCGCATGCTCGATGCATGCCAGCCGTGCGCCTTCTTTTATTGCATCGGGTGCCGGACCTGACCGGCAGGAGATCGCCCGGCCACCGGCTTTATCTGCCGGTCGACGGAGCCCTTGCGTCGCGCCTTCCCCCTGATGTGGCGGACCTGTCCGGCACGGCGTTTATCGTCGAACGCACCGGTTGCAAGAAAATACGGATATTGGGCCTGCTGACCTATTTCACCCCGCCCTGCCGTGACTGGTCTTTTGAACCGAATCTTTTTAACCGGACGGCGGATGGGGAACGGTCCCTGGCGCTGATGCCTGCCTGGGTGTTCCTGGCATGCATCCCTGATGCAGCGGATGCTACCTGACGATGCCACGATGAAACACGCTGCGCGATATCGCTGTTCTTGCGATTGTATGGCATTCCCTGGCAAACCTGCAACCGATTCGCGCAGCTAGCTCAGCGCAGAAGTGACAAATACACCACGAAACGGCGCTTCAGAAGACAAGGCAGAATCCATGCGCGGCAAGCGTCTCTGGCAAAAGCAGTGCACGCGCCACCCCGGCCAAGCCAAAGGCCACCACCGCAAGGCCAGCGCCAGCCCGCAACGCCGGGCGCCGCGAAAGTTGCCTGAGATAGCCGGACAGGCCCGAGATCACCAGCAGGTTTGGCAGGGTGCCAAGGCCAAACACGGCCATCACCAGCGCGCCCGACGGCGCATTGCCGGCCAGCAACGCCATGGCAAGGGCGCCGTACACCATGCCGCACGGGACCAGCCCCCAGGCTAGCCCCATGCCGTAGCGCCGCAGCAACCGGCCCTGCCCCTGCGCCCGGGCCACAGCCGGCAAGCGCGCCCCGACGGCGCCAAGGCCGCGCAGCAAACCGCCCGCGCCACGGGCGGCGAGCCGCTCCAGCCAACCCGTACCCATGGTGCGCCCGCGCAACATCCACAAGCCCGACAGCACCAACATCACGCTGCCGATCCCGAACAGCCAACGCTGCAGCGGCAGGTACTGTGCCTTCCAGACACCAGCGCCAAGGGCGCCCAGCAAGGCCCCCAGCACCGCATACATGCTCAGCCGCCCGGCATGCATGACAAGCAGTTCCAGCAACCAATGGCCGGGACGCCGGAGCACCGTGGCGGGCACGCGCGCAACGCCGCCCTGCTCCGCCGCCAGCGCGATCCCGCCGCACATGGCGGCGCAGTGCACGCCGCCCAGCAAAGCCAGGGTAAATACGCTGATAAGCACGCCTATGGTCAACTTCTCCTCCCAATCACACAATCGCAACGTCCGACGCGGTAAAATGCGGCGAACGCGCCCCCGCAGTTCCAAGAGGCGCTATCAACATGAAGCTTGGCGCCCGCGCACACCAGTGCGCTCGCGCAACATGACGACGGGCACGGCAAGCCGCGCTGCACAGATAGCGCACTGCCGCAAGACCCGCGCGCCAGGCCGATGTGGATAGCGCTTCCAATCGACGACTCTCAACGTCAAGCTCTCAACTCAATGCGCCTGCCACATCGCGCTTGATTGACTGCGCTAAACCGACAGGCCCCAATTGCTCACCACCATTCCCATTACCGAGATGTCGCCCCGCTGCTCCACTTGCTCGCTCGGCCAGCTCTGCCTGCCCGTCGGCATGTCGCAGCAGGACCTCGAAAAGATGGATACGCTGGTCCAGGACCGGGTGCGCGTACGCAAGGGCGAAACCCTGTACCGCCTCGGAGATCCTCTCACCGCCGTCTACGCGATCCGCTTCGGCACGCTCAAGACCCACCTGACAATGGAAGACGGCCGCTCGCAGATCACGGGCTTCCACCTTCCCGGCGAAGTCGTCGGCCTCGACGGCCTTGGCGAGATGCAGCACGCTTCGGACGCCACCGCACTGGAGGATACCGAAGTCTGCATGGTGCGCTTTGGCGATCTCCAGACGCTGTCCAACGTCCTGCCTTCCCTGCAGCATCAGTTCATGCGCCTGATGAGCAAGGAGATCTCGCAGGACCAGGTCATGTTGATCACGCTCGGATCGATGCGTGCCGAGGAGCGGCTTGCCGCTTTCCTGATCAACCTGTCCGAGCGCTTGTCCGCGCGCGGCTATTCGGCCTCCGAGTTTGTGCTGCGCATGAGCCGCGAGGAAATCGGCAGCTACCTGGGACTCAAGCTCGAAACCGTCAGCCGCCTGTTCTCGCGCTTTGCGGAAGCCGGCCTGATCCAGATTCGCCAGCGCCACGTCAAGCTGGTCGACATGGCGGGGATCAAGCAGATCGTCAACAAGTCCTGCTGACGTGCTCGTCGCGGGCCACCCTCGCCCGCGGCGGCTCGCCGCGATACCGCGCCTGCTGGCCTGAACCGGCAAGGCGCGCATCGCATTCACTCCAGCTCGTCCGTGTCCGCCAGCCGCGTGGGCATGGTGTACAGCGTCAAGCCGCTCGACAGCGAGCACAGCACCCACGCGATCAGGAAGCCCACGGTGTAGACCGCCTCCCGCGATGCCTCGACCGGCTGGCCGAAGAAGCGCAGGTCGCCGGGATCGACCATGGAGAATACCAGCGCGGTCGTCAGCCCGGCGACCAGGAAAGCGGGCCACAGCACCCACATCAGCCAGCGTAGTCTCATGATCACCTCGCTTGCGCCGCGACCGGCGCTGCCTGGCGTGCCCCGCTGCCCGCCTTCTCGACCACCAGGCCGTGGCGAGCCACCCCCTCCTCAATGGGCGGATCCGGATGGGTCATGGCCAGCCAGATCGTGACCCCGCAGGCCACCATGGCCACGAATGGCCCACTCATCAGCAGCCACGGCCATGGCTCCTTCCACCAGGGATTGCTTTGCTGCGTCATCTGGCCTCCTCTAGATCTAGATCGCGTATGTTGCGTGCGGATTGGTGCATCCAGCGTCTCAGCCGCCTCATAGATTGCGCGGCACGATAAAGCTGGTGCTCTGTCGAATCTCCGCGCCATGACTCCCCGCGCCCTCGTCGGGCACCGCGGTCACTGTGACCTCGATCTTGTGCGTGCCCTGCGCCGCGGACTCGATCGGCACGCGCACCCGCACGGGAATCAGGCGATTGGACGTGGGCTCCAGGTTGCCCGCAGCGTGGTCATATTCCACGACCAGGCCCTTGAGCTCATCGCTGCCCGCGCTGACGGCGACGCGCATCGGCGCCTCTGTCGTGTTGATCAGCTGCAGCCGGTACACGTTTTCGATCCAGCGCCCTTCCACTTCCCGCCCCAGCGCGCCGCGGTCGCGGATGATATCGACCTTGAGCGGCGTGCGCATGGCCAGCGAGACCATGAAGCCGGCGACCAGCGCCAGCCAGATCAACGAGTAGATCACCGTGCGCGGCCGCACCAGGCGCTTGCGCGCCACGGTCTCGGAGAGCGCGCTGCGCATGGCGTTCTCAGAGGTATAGCGAATCAGCCCGCGCGGGTAAGCCATCTTGTCCATGACCTGGTTGCAGGCGTCAATACAGGCGCCGCAGCCAATGCAGTCGTACTGCAGTCCATCGCGAATATCGATGCCAGTAGGACAGACCTGCACGCAGATGCTGCAATTCACGCACGAGCCCAGCCCGGCAGCCTTGTGGTCCGCCTTGCGCGAGCGGCTGCCGCGCGGCTCGCCGCGGCCCACGTCATAGGTGACTACATAGGTGTCGCGATCCACCATCACGCTCTGGAAGCGCGCATACGGGCACATGTACTTGCAGACCTGCTCGCGCATGAAGCCGGCGTTGCCCCAGGTGGCAAACGAGTAAAACAGCATCCAGAACGTCTGCCACGGACCGAGCGAGAGGCTCAGCACCTGCGCGCCGAGCGTGCGGATGGGCGAGAAATAGCCGACGAAGGTAAAGCCGGTCCATAGCGCGATCACGATCCAGAGCGTGTGCTTGGTGGCCTTCAGGCGCAGTTTGCGCGCGCTCCAAGGATCGCCGTCCAGGCGGATACGGGCAAAGCGGTCGCCTTCCACATGCCGCTCAATCCACATGAATATCTCGGTGTACACCGTCTGCGGACACGCGTAGCCGCAAAACAGCCGCCCCGCGATCGCCGTGAAGAGAAACAGCGACACTGCGGAGATCACCAGCAGCACGGCAAGGTAGATCACATCCTGCGGCCACAGCACCAGGCCGAAAATATAGAACTTGCGCGCGCCGAGATCGAACAACATGGCCTGGCGGCCGTTCCACTGCAGCCAGGGCATGCCATAGAAGAACAGCTGGGTCAGGACCACCATCCAGACCCGCCAGCTCGAGAACGCACCCGACACCGAGCGCGGATAGATCTTGCGGCGGACTTCATACAGGGTCTCGTCCGACGTTTCCGCGTCCGCCGAATCAGGTGTAGGTGCTCGCAGCGGCGCCCACGCGGCCCCGTTCCTTTCAAGCGGCTCCGGTCCGGGGGCGTTCATGGGCGAACGCCCCCGCCGCGGTGCGGGTCGGGCTGACAAGCATAAGCGCAGCGGCTCATTGCTTCCCCCCTTCGCCTGCGCCGCCGATGTTGGACAGGCCCCAGACATAGGCCGTCAACATGCGGATGCGCTCCGGCGTGAGGATTTCCTCGTGCGCCGGCATATGGTTGTTATGGCCCTTCAGGATGGCGTCGACGATGTTCGCCTCCGAACTGCCGTACAGCCACACGCGGTCCGACAGGTTAGGCGCGCCAAGCGCCTGGTTGCCCTTGCCGGTGGAGCCATGGCAGGCCGCGCAGGTGGACTTGAACGTGCTCTCGCCGCGCGAGGCGCGGATCGGGTCGGAAGACAGGCCGGACAGCGAACGCACGTATTGCGCCACGTCACCAGCGAGCTTGCCGTCGATGGTCGAGGCGAACGACGGCATCACGCCATTGCGGCCCTTGGTAATGGTCTGCGTGATGGTCTCGGGATCCCCGCCGTACAGCCAGTCGTTGTCGGTCAGGTTGGGAAAGCCGCGGCTGCCGCGCGCATCGGAGCCGTGGCATTGCGCGCAGTAGTTGAGAAACAGGCGTTGCCCGATCTCGCGCGCCGCCGGTTCGGCCGCCACCTGCTTGACGTCCATCTGCATGTACTTGCCATAGACCTCGCGCTGCAGTTGTTCGGCCGCCTGGCGGTGCGCCTCCAGCTCAACCCGGCTGGAGGTCTTGAGCACGCCGGCATAGGAACCCAGGCCGGGGTACAGCACCAGGTAACCCAGGCCAAAGATGCATGCCAGCAGGAACATCCACATCCACCAGCGTGGCAGCGGGTTGTTCAACTCGCGCAGGTCGCCGTCCCACACGTGGCCGGTGTCCTCAGGGGCGCCCACAACCTTGGTGACCTTGCGCTGGGAGAACAGCAGCCACACGCACCAGACGATGCCGACCAGTGCGATGGCGGCAATGTAGTAGCTCCAGAAATCCGTGAAGAAGTCGCTCATGACTCAGTGTTCCTGCGTGGTGTTGTTTGCGCCGCCGGCATGACGCGCGACACGGCGGCCGGCGTCGGGCCTGGCGTCTTGGCGTGCGGCCAGCGGCTCGTCGGGCAAGGCGAACGGCAGCATGGCCGACTCCTGGTTGGCGGCCTTGCGCCCGGACGACCAGGCCCACCAGCAGATGGCGATGAAGGCAGCCATCGAGATCACGGTGGAAAACGCGGTGATCATTGCCATGGCTTACTCCTTGGCCGGCGTGGCCGCGGGCTGCGCGGCGGCCGCGGTATCGACCCGCACATTGCGCTTGGCGATGCCAAGCTCCTGCAGGTAGGCGACCATCGCGTCTTCCTCGGTCTTACCGGCCAGCGTGGCAGGCGCCTGCTCAATCTCGGCGTCGGTGTACGGCACGCCGAGACGGCGCAGCGCACGCATGCGGTCGCGGACATCGTTGGTCTGCAACGGCGTTTTCTCCAGCCACGGGTAGGACGGCATCACCGATTCGGGCACCACATCGCGCGGATTGCGCAAGTGGATGCGCTGCCAGTCATCGGAGTAGCGTCCGCCCACGCGCGCCAGATCGGGACCGGTACGCTTGGAACCCCACAGGAAGGGATGGTCGTAGACCGACTCGCCAGCCGTGGAGTAGTGGCCATAGCGCTCGACGTCACCCTGCAAAGTGCGTACCTGCTGCGAATGGCAGCCCACGCAGCCCTCGCGGATATAGATATCGCGGCCCATCAGGCGCAGCGCGGAGTACGGCTTGATGCCCGCGTCGGGCTCGGTGGTGGAGTGCTGGAAGAACAGCGGCACGATCTGGACGAGCCCGGCGATGCTGACCACCAGGATGGTGCAGATGATCAGCCACCCGATATTCTTCTCCAGGGTCTCGTGCGTAAAGAAGCTTCGTTTTTCGGACATCGTTTCTATCCTGGAATGATCAATGGGCGGAGGCGGAAACGCTGGTCGGGATCAGTGCATCCACGGCAGGCTTGCCGATGATGGTCCTGGCCACGTTGTATGCCATCAGCAGCATGCCGGAGAGGAAGCACAAGCCACCCAGCAAGCGGATCAGGTAGAACGGGTACTTGGCCTTGACCGCTTCCACGAAAGCGTAGGTCAGCGTGCCGTCGGGCTGGGTGGCGCGCCACATCAGGCCCTCCATCACACCGGCGATCCACATCGAGGCGATGTACAGCACCACGCCGATGGTGGCGATCCAGAAATGCAGCTCGATCAGGCGCACGCTGTACATCTCCTTCTCGCCAAAGAGCCGCGGGATCAGGTAGTAGAGCGAACCGATCGAGATCATCGCGACCCAGCCCAGCGCGCCGGAATGCACGTGGCCAATGGTCCAGTCCGTGTAGTGCGACAGCGCGTTGACGGTCTTGATCGACATCATCGAGCCCTCGAAGGTCGCCATGCCGTAGAACGACAGCGCCACCACCAGGAACTTGAGGATGGGATCGGTGCGCAGCTTGTGCCAGGCACCTGACAAGGTCATGATGCCGTTGATCATGCCGCCCCACGAAGGCGCCAGCAGGATCAGCGAGAACACCATGCCGAGCGATTGCGCCCAATCCGGCAGCGAGGTGAACTGCAAGTGGTGGGGACCAGCCCACATATAGGTGAAGTTGAGCGCCCAGAAGTGAACGATCGACAGGCGGTAGGAATAGATCGGGCGGCCGGCCTGCTTGGGGATGAAGTAATACATCATGCCCAGGAAGCTGGTGGTCAGGAAGAAGCCCACCGCGTTATGGCCGTACCACCACTGCACCATGGCGTCCTGCACGCCGGCGTACGCCGAGTAGGACTTCCACATGCCCACCGGCATCTCCGCGTTGTTGACGAGATGCAGGATGGCGATGGTCAGGATGTAAGCGCCGAAGAACCAGTTGGCCACGTAGATATGGCGGGTCTTGCGCTTCATGATGGTGCCGAAGAACACGATGGCATAAGCCACCCAGACCAGCGTGATCAGGATGTCGATCGGCCATTCGAGCTCGGCGTATTCCTTCGAGCTGGTGATGCCCAGCGGCAGCGTGATGACCGCGGCCACGATCACCAGTTGCCAGCCCCAGAACGTGAAGGCCGCCAGCGGGCCGCAGAACAGCCGCGCCTGACAGGTGCGCTGCACGATGTAGTACGAAGTAGCGAAAAGCGCGCTGCCGCCGAAGGCGAAGATGACCGCATTGGTGTGCAGCGGGCGCAAGCGCCCGAACGACAGCCAGGGCGTGTTGAAATTAAGCTCCGGCCAGATCAACTGTGCCGCGAGCAGAACGCCTACGGCCATACCGACAATCCCCCAGACTACCGTCATGACGGCAAACTGCCGCACAACGCCGTAATTGAAGGTGTCGGCGCGAGAATACGCGGCGGTGACAGCCATTCAGACCCCCAGATTGGATAAACATGAATTGATGTTGTGACTGTAGGAAAAGCGCGCGCAAGCTGTCTTGATCTGTATCAAGCGCACCGGAAAGCATGGGAACTCAGGTGCAACGGCGTCTCACATCCGCACACACGGCAACGCAGCCGCGCGCGGGCACGGCCGCATTGCCGCATTGCCGCGATCACTCAGGGCTTGTCGTTGTCGAGCAGAATGGCCTCGCCGGGCCGGTCGAGGTCGTCGTATTGCCCGGCGTGCAGCGCCCACCAGAGCGCGCCGGCGATGACCGCGACCAGCACCAGGCTCATCGGCACCAGCAGGTAGAGCATGTCCATGGCGTCAGTCTCCGGGCTTGCCGGCGCGCAGCAGGCGCCAGGCGTTGGCCACCACCAGCAGCGACGACACCGACATGCCGATGCCCGCCATCCAGGCGGTGACATAGCCGGTTGCCGCCAGCGGAATGGCGATCACGTTATAGGCAAACGCCCAGGCGAGGTTCTGGCGCACCACACTGCGCGCACGGCGGGCCATCTTGAGCGCGTTCGCGATCTCCGCCACGCGGCCATGGGTCAGCACCGCGTCGGCGCCGGCCTGCGCCAGCGGCGCGCCGCTGCCGATGGCGATCGAAACTTGCGCCTGCGCCAGCACCGGCGCGTCGTTGATGCCGTCGCCCACCGCCAGCACCACGGCGCCGCCGCGCTGCAGGCGCGCCACGTACTCGCGCTTGCCTTCGGGCGTGACACCGCCCTCGCGGCGCGAAATCTGGAAATGATCGGCCCACCAGCCGACGGTGGCCGGCGTATCGCCCGAGACGAGATGGCAGGTCACGCCGAGCGCGCGCAACTCGCTGAGCAAGCGCGCGGATTGCTCGCGCGCGACATCGGCCAGTTCAAACACCGCCAGCGTGCCGGCGGCGCTGCCCAGCCATACCAGCGTGGCGCCGCGGCGCTCACTGCCGGCGAGTTCGGCATGCCAGTTGGCGGCGCTGCCGTGCTCGCACAGCGCCTCTACGAACTCGCGCCGGCCAAGGCGGTAACGCCGCCCATCCAAATCGGCTTCGAGGCCCTGCCCCGGCACATTACGCATGGCGTCGATGGCGAGCGTCTCGTGCCCAAGGCCTTGCGCCTGTGCGGCTTCGACGATGCCGCGCGCGATCGGGTGCTCGCCGGAGCGTTCCATGGCCGCGGCCAGGCGCAGGCAGGTGGCGGCATCGGCATCGGCATCGGCATCGCCGTTTGACTGCGTGCGCACCAGTGCGAAACGCCCCTGCGTGAGCGTGCCGGTCTTGTCGAGCATCACGTCCGTGACACTGGCCAGGGTCTCCAGCGCGTGGCCGCGCGTGAGCAGCAAGCCGCGGCGCGACAATGCGGCCCCGGCCGCGGCCAGCGCTGCCGGCGTGGCCAGCGAGAGCGCGCACGGGCAACTCACCACCAGCACCGCCACCGTCACAAGCAACGCGCGCGCGGGATCGATCCAGGCCCACCAGACGGCGCCGGTGACGGCCGCCAGCACCAGCAGGATGGCGACGAACCAGCCCGCCACGCGGTCGGCCACGGTGGCCAGGCGCGGCTTCTCGGCCAGCGCGCGGTCCAGCACGGCGACGATCTCCGCCAGCCGGGTGCCCGCCCCTACCTTGGCCACGCGCAACTCAAGCGGGCTCGCGGTATTGAAGCAACCTGCCAGCACGGGATCCCCGATGCCGCGCGGCACCGGCCGGCTCTCGCCGGTCAGCATGGATTCATCGAGCTCGCTAGCGCCGGCGATCACCGTGGCATCGGCGGGTACCACCTCGCCCGCCTTGACGCGGATCAGGTCGCCGGCGCGCAGGCGTGCCACCGGCACCCGCTCGCCCGCTCCGCCCTCGGCACGCAGGCGCTCGCAGGTGGCGGGCAATTGCCGCGCCAGCATCTCGGCACCACTGCGCGATGCCTGGCGCACGCGCAGCTCCAGGTAGCGCGCCAGCAGCAAGAACGCCACAAACATGGTGACGGAATCGAAGTACACCTCGCCGGTGCCGCGCAGCGTCGCCACGGTGCTGGCGACAAAGCCCGCGCCCACGCCCAGCGCCACCGGCACATCCATGCCCAGGTGGCGCTGCCGCAGCCCGCGCCACGCCCCGGCGAAGATCGGCGAGGCCGAGTACAGCACCACAGGCAAGGTCAGCACCAGGCTGGCCCAGCGCATCAGCTGCAACTGGCCGGGATCGATGGTGGCTTCATGGGTATAGATGGGCCATGCGTACATCATCACCTGCATCATGCCGAGCATGGCCACCGCCATGCGCATCAACAGGCCACGGCGCGCGTGGCGGTCCTGCCGGTCCGAGCGCGAAACCTCGAACGGCCACGCCAGGTAGCCGATCCCCGCCAGCGCGGCGAGCAAGGCGGAGACCGGCTGCTCGGCCGCGCGCCAGCGCACCACCACGCGGCGCGTGGCCACGTTGGCGATCACCGATTCCACGCCGGGCAGGCTGCCCAGGTGCTGCTCGATCAGCCAGGCGCAGGCGGCGCAGCGGATATTCTCCGGCGCCAGCGTGATCTCGGCCCGGCGTTCGTCCAGCGCACGCACGAACTGGGCCCGTAACTCCTCGGTGTCGTAGGCGGCCCACACGGGCTCGGCCTCGCGCCGCGCCGCGTCGTCGATCGGCCGGGCAAAGCGGGCCTGGTCGCCATAGAGATGGCCGAACCCGGCTGCGTGCAGTGTTTGCGCCAGGGCTTGGCAACCACCGCAGCAAAACGCCTGCTCCTCGCCGTCGATGCTGGCATGCAAGGGCGGCTCGCCGGCCACGAGCGGCTGTCCGCAGTGGAAGCAGCCCGCACGCCCGGCGGCCGCCGACGCGCTGCTTGCGCGTGCAAGCGGCGGATTGGGCAGGGACCGGGCGGAAAAGACTGGGGCTGGGGAGGTCGGCATCGGGACTCTTTTTTACCATCTGCATGGTAAGAGTCCCGGTGGCAAGCCGCCTTGATACAGATCAAGCGGGTGGCCAGACGGCACACGACGCGCCGCTTGCGCAGTACGTCAGGTCAGCGAGGTGTCGACCGTGCGGCGTGGCGCTTCCAGGTATTCGCGCGACTGCATCTCGATGATGCGCGACACCGTGCGGCTGAACTCGTTGGCCATCTGGCCTTCGGTGTAGAGTTCATCCGCCGGCACTTCCGCCGAAATCAGCAGCTTGACCTTGTGGTCGTAGAACACGTCGATCAGCCAGGTGAAACGGCGTGCCTCCGACGACATGCGCGGCGTCATCCTGGGCACGTCGGACAGGATCACCGTGTGGAACTCGGTGGCCAGCTCCAGGTAGTCGTTCTGCGAGCGCGGGCCGCCGCACAGTGTATTGAAATCGAACCAGACCACCCCGCCCGCCTTGCGCAGCGCGCGCAGTTCGCGGTGCTCGATATGCAGGATGGGGGATTCGTCGGCCACGCCGGCAATGCCGGTAAAGGCATGGCGCAGGGCCGAGCTGGCCTCGGGTCCCAGCGGCGTGTGATACGCCTCGACCTGCTCCAGCGCGCGCTTGCGGTAGTCGATGCCAGCATCGACATTGAGCACGTCAAGCTTGTGCTGCAACAGCGCGATGGCCGGCAGCACGCGATCCCGGTGCAAGCCGTCCGGGTACAGCAGGTCCGGCCGGTAATTCGACGTCATCACGAACTGCACGCCATTCTCGAACATCTGCTGCAGCAGGCGGTGCAGGATCATCGCATCGGCCACGTCGCTGACATGGAACTCATCGAAGCAGATCAGGCGGAACCGCCGCGCGATGCGCTTGGCCAGTTCGTCCAGCGGATCCGGGCGCCCGCGCAGCTCTTCGAGCTGGCGATGCACCTCGCGCATGAATTCGTGGAAATGCAGCCGAGTCTTGCGCACCACCGGCACGCAGGTATAGAAGCTGTCCATCAGGAAGGACTTGCCGCGCCCTACCCCGCCCCACAGGTACACGCCCTTGGGCACGTCCGGGTGCACCAGCAGCTTTTTCAGCGTGCTGTTGCGCCGGCTCTTGTAGGCCACCCACTCGTCATAGCATTGCTGCAGGCGCTCGACGGCGCGCAACTGCGCAGGGTCGGTGGTGTAGCCGCGTTGCTTCAGTTCCTGCTCGTAGTACTCACGGACGTTCATGCTGACTGCTTGCGCTGGATGCCGGGAGGCGCCGGCTTGGATGAGGATCGGGGCGCATGACAGGGCAATCTGCCCCTGCCGGCCCGAAAGCGAAAACGGCGCCCCGGTACTCAACAATACGAAGGCCTATGCCTTACATATTGAGCTGGCGCTTGTCGACAGCGAGTGCGGCTTCGCGCATGACTTCCGACATCGACGGATGCGGATGGCAGGTGCGGCCGATGTCTTCGCTGGCGGCCTTGAACTCCATCGCCACCACGGCTTCGGCGATCAGGTCCGACGCATTCGCGGCAACCACGTGCACGCCCAGGATCTCATCGGTCTTGGCATCGGCCAGCATCTTGACGAAGCCTTCCGAGTGACCCATGCCCAGTGCACGGCCGTTGGCCATGAACGGGAACTGGCCGGACTTGTACTCGCGGCCTTCGGCCTTGAGCTGCTGCTCGGTCTTGCCCACCCATGCGATTTCCGGGAAGGTGTAGATCACCCACGGAATGCAGTTGTAGTCGATGTGCGGCTTCTGGCCGGCGATGCGCTCGGCAACAGCCACGCCTTCGTCCTCTGCCTTGTGGGCCAGCATCGGGCCGCGCACCACGTCGCCGATGGCCCACAGGCCCGGCACGCTGGTCGCGCAGTGGTCGTCCACCTCGATGAAGCCGCGCTGGTCGGCCGCCAGGCCGATGGCGTCGAGGCCAAGGTTGTCGGTGTTGGGCACGCGGCCAACCGACACGATCAGGCGATCGACTTCCAGGGTCTGGGCTGCGCCGTCCTTGTCGGTGTAGCTGACGGTGACGTTGTCCTTGCCGGTCTTGACTTCATTGACCTTCACGCCCAGGCTGAACTTCAGGCCTTGCTTGGTCAGCAGCTTCTGCGCTTCCTTGGCCACGCCTTCGTCGGCGGCGCCCAGGAACGACGGCAGTGCTTCCAGCACGGTCACTTCGGCGCCCAGGCGGCGCCACACGGAACCCAGCTCGAGGCCGATCACGCCAGCGCCGATCACGCCCAGCTTCTTCGGCACGCCAGCGAACTTGAGCGCGCCTTCGTTATCGCTGACCAGCACGTTGTCCACCGCGATTCCCGGCAGGTGACGCGCCTTGGAGCCCGTAGCGACGATGACCTGCTTGGCCGTCACGACTTCGGTACCTGCCTTGCCGGCGATCTCGACCTGGAAGCCCTCGGCGGTCTTGCCGACGAACTTGCCGTAGCCCTTGAGCAGCGTGACCTTGTTCTTGCGGAACAGGAACTCGATACCCTTGGTCATCTTGCCGACGATATCGTCCTTGCGCTTGAGCATCTTGGCCACGTCGACCTTGACATCGCCAACGGTGATGCCGTGGTCGCCCAGGTGATGCTGCACGTTCTCGAATTCTTCCGAGGATGCCAGCAGTGCCTTGGAGGGGATGCACCCCACGTTCAGGCAGGTGCCACCCAGGCGCGGTTCGTCCTTGGGATCGTCGTAGGCATTGCCTTCGCAGCAGGCCACATTCAGGCCCAGCTGGCCGGCACGAATAGCGGCGATGTAGCCGCCGGGGCCGGCACCGATCACCAGCACGTCGAATTGTTTGCTCATGGAGATTCCTTTTGCAGCCACGGCGGGGCAACGTCGCCCGCCAGGCTGCTTTCAACTCTTCGGTCCGTCATGCCCGCCAGCGCCGCGCCCGATGAGGGACGTGGCGGGAAAAACGCGGGCAAGACCTCAGGCTTTGCAGATGATTACAGGTCCAGCAGCAGGCGTGCCGGATCTTCCAGCGCGTCCTTCATGGCGACCAGGCCCAGGACGGCTTCGCGGCCGTCGATGATGCGGTGGTCGTAGGACATGGCGAGGTAGTTCATCGGACGAATCACGATCTGGCCGTCTTCCACCACCGGGCGGTCCTTGGTGGCGTGCACGCCCAGGATCGCGGATTGCGGCGGGTTGATGATCGGCGTCGACAGCATCGAGCCGAAGGTGCCACCGTTGGAGATCGAGAACGTGCCACCGGTCAGCTCTTCCAGCGACAACTTGCCGTCGCGGGCCTTGGCGCCGAATTCAGCAATCTTCTTCTCGATGTCGGCCAGGCTCATCTGGTCGGCGTTGCGCAGGATAGGCACCACCAGGCCACGGGGCGAGCCCACCGCGATACCGATGTCGAAGTAGCCGTGATAGACGATGTCGTTGCCGTCGATCGATGCGTTGATCAGCGGGAATTTCTTCAGCGCGTGAACCGCGGCCTTGACGAAGAAGGACATGAAGCCCAGCTTCACACCGTGTTCCTTCTCGAAGCGGTCCTTGTACTTGTTACGCAGGTCCATCACCGGCTTCATGTTCACTTCATTGAACGTGGTGAGGATGGCGTTGGTGCTTTGCGATTGCAGCAGGCGCTCGGCGATACGGGCACGCAGGCGGCTCATCGGCACGCGTTCTTCCGGGCGGTCGCCCAGTGCGGCGAAGTCCATCGGGGCGGCAACCTGCTGCAGCGCCGGCTTGGCAGCGGCCGGAGCCGGTGCTGCCTTGGCGGCCGGTGCGGGAGCGGGAGCAGCGGTCGCGGCCAGCACGTCACCCTTGGTGATGCGGCCATCCTTGCCCGTGCCTGCAACCTGGCCGGCGGACAGTCCGCCTTCGGCCATCAGCTTGGCTGCCGAAGGCATGGCCACGGCGCCGGCTGCTGCCGGAGCGGCTGCTGCGGCCGGGGCAGCGGGTGCCGGTGCGGCAGCGGCGGGAGCGACGGCGCCAGCGGTGGCTTCGGTGTCGATCTTGGCGATCACTTCGTCGGCAACCACGGTGTCGCCGTCGTTGCGGATGATCTGCGACAGCACGCCAGCCGACGGGGCGGGCACTTCGAGCACGACTTTGTCGGTCTCGATTTCGATCAGGATTTCGTCTTGGGCAACAGCTTCGCCCGGCTTCTTCTTCCAGTTCAGCATGGTTGCTTCTGCAACCGATTCAGAGAGTTGCGGAACCTTGACGTCAACAATAGCCATGGTTGGAATTTCCTTGATGTATTCGTTTTTGCTTAAGGCAGGTGGCAAAAAACATGGCGGTGGGGGGGGGGGGGGG
>NZ_JBXASU010000066.1:37937-41255 GCF_058809705.1 Cupriavidus sp. MPR-AND1C
CTCTTCGCGCGCGCCGCCATGCTGGCCACGATCATTTGGTCAAGACAAAGCCCTTGAGCTTGGAGAACGCCGCATCCAGCAGCGCCTTCTGTTGCTCGTTGTGCTTGGCGTAGTAGCCCACCGCCGGCGATGCCGAGGCGGGACGACCTGCGTAACCGAGCTTCTGGCCTTCCGCCATGTTTTCCATGATGAAGTGCTGGACGAAGAACCAGGCACCCTGGTTCTGCGGCTCGTCCTGGCACCACACGATTTCGTTGGCGTTCGGGTACTTCTTCAGCTCGGCTGCCACTGCCTTGTGCGGGAACGGATACAGCTGTTCCATGCGGATGACGGCCGTGTCGGTTGCGCCGCGTTCCTTGCGGGTGTTGACCAGGTCGTAGTAGACCTTGCCCGAGCACATGATCACGCGCTTGACCTTGCTGGCGTTCAGCTCTTCGTGATCGGGGATGACCGTCTCGAAGTGACCCTTGGCCAGGTCGGACAGCGGCGAGACCGCTTCCTTGTTACGCAGCAGCGACTTCGGCGTCATGATCACCAGCGGCTTGCGGAACAGACGGATCATCTGGCGGCGCAGCAGGTGGAAGATCTGGGCCGGGGTGGTCGGCTGGCAGACTTGCATATTGTGGTCCGCGCACAGCTGCAGGAAGCGCTCGATGCGCGCCGAGCTGTGTTCCGGGCCTTGGCCTTCGTAGCCGTGCGGCAGCATCAGGGTCAGGCCCGAGGCGCGGCCCCACTTCACTTCGCCGGAGGAGATGAACTGGTCGATCACAACCTGGGCGCCGTTGACGAAGTCGCCGAACTGGGCTTCCCAGATCACGAGTGCGTTCGGCTCAGCGGTGGAGAAGCCGTACTCAAAGCCGAGCACAGCCTCTTCCGACAGCACCGAGTCGATCACCGTGAACGGTGCCTGGTTTTCCGACACGTTCTGCAGGGGCACGTAGCTGCCTGCATCCCAGCGCTCGCGGTTCTGGTCGTGCAGCACCGAGTGGCGGTGGGTAAAAGTGCCACGGCCGGCGTCCTGGCCGGTGATGCGCACCGGGTAGCCCGAAGCCACCAGCGAGGCGAAGGCCAGATGCTCGCCCATGCCCCAGTCCAGCGGCTGGTCGCCGCGACCCATGTTGGCGCGATCCTTCACCACCTTCTCGACCAGCGGGTGCAGCTTGAGGTGTTCGGGAATGGTGGTGATGCGTTCGGCCAGGCGCTTGAGCTCGGTCACCGGCACGGCGGTGTCGGCGGCGTCGGTCCACTTGCGGTTCAGAAACGGCATCCAGTCCACGGCGAACTTGTTCTTGAAGTTCGACAGGACGGGGTCGACCGTGTGCTTGCCCGCGTCCATCGCGGCACGGTATTCCTTGACCAGCTGGTCGCCGAAGTCGGCAGACACCAGGTTCTGCGCGGTCAGCTTGTCAGCGTACAGCTTGCGCGTGCCCGGGTGCTGGGCGATCTTCTTGTACATCAGCGGCTGGGTAACGGCCGGCGTGTCCTGCTCGTTGTGGCCCAGCTTGCGGAAGCAGATGATGTCGACCACGACATCCTTCTTGAACTCCATGCGGAAGTCCACGGCCAGCTGCATGGCGAACACCACGGCTTCGGGATCGTCGCCGTTGACGTGCAGCACCGGTGCCTCAATCATCTTGACGACGTCAGTGCAATACAGCGTGGAACGCGAGTCGCGCGGATCCGAGGTGGTGAAGCCGATCTGGTTGTTGATCACGATGTGCATCGTGCCGCCCGTGCCGTAGCCGCGGGTCTGCGCCAGGTTCAGCGTTTCCATCACTACGCCCTGGCCTGCGAATGCCGCGTCGCCGTGCACTTGCACCGGCAGCACTTCCGCATGGCCTGCGGGCTCGCCGCGGCGTTCCTGGCGGGCCTTGACCGAGCCTTCGACGACCGGGTTGACGATTTCCAGGTGGGACGGGTTGAAGGCGAGCGACAGGTGGACCGGGCCGCCTTCGGTGGAGACGTCGCTGGAGAAGCCCTTGTGGTACTTCACGTCGCCGGCCGGCAGGTCATCGACGTGCTTGCCCTCGAACTCGGCGAACAGGTCAGCCGGCATCTTGCCCAGCGTATTGACCAGCACGTTCAGGCGGCCGCGGTGGGCCATGCCGATCACGATTTCCTGCACGCCCTTGCTGCCGCTGTGCTGGATCAGTTCGTCCATGGCAGCGATGAAGCTTTCGCCGCCTTCCAGCGAGAAGCGCTTCTGGCCAACGTACTTGGTGTGGAGGAAGCGCTCCAGGCCTTCGGCCGCGGTCAGGCGGTCGAGCACGTGCTTCTTCTTTTCGAGGGTGAACACCGGCTTGGAACGCGTGGTCTCCAGGCGCTCTTGCCACCAGCGCTTTTGCGCCTGGTCGCTGATGTACATGAACTCGGCGCCAATGCTGCTGCAGTATGTTTCGCGCAGGTTGTTGAGCAGCTCGCGCAGGCTCATCGATTCCTTGCCGAAATACGTATTGCTGGCGTTGAAGACGATGTCGAGATCGCTTTCGGAGAAGCCGTAGAACGCGGGGTCGAGGTCCGGCAGGGGCGGACGTTCCTGGCGCTTGAGCGGATCCAGGTCTGCCCAGTGCGAACCGATGTTGCGGTAAGCGGCGATCAGCTGCGTGGCAGCGACGCGCTTGCGCCCCATATCGGAGTCGGCCGAGGCAACAATAGTCTTGATCGGACCCGACTTGGCGCGTTCAGCGAACGAGGCGACGATGGGAGCGTGGGGAATATCGCGGGCGTTGGAGCCATCGACAGCCGGCACGTTCTGCATGGCGTCGAAGTACGCGCGCCAGTTATCGGGAACCGAGGAGGGATTTTCGAGGTAGGCCTCGTACAGCTCTTCTACATAGGGGGCATTGCCGCCGAAGAGGTACGAATTGCTCTGATACTGCTGCATCATGGGGCGCTCACTATTATCCGGGAATGCCGGAATAAAGCGGGTTCATCAACCTTCCGCGACACGGCTTGACCGGTTAGCGGATTGCAAACAACTCTTTCTGGGCAGCAACTGAAACACATTAAATGCATCATTATGCAAACGGCACCGCAACGGGTGCCGATCTGTTCAGTTGCCCTGAAAGGGTCAGTTGTGCGTGGAAGGACCTAAGTCTTCACTCGCATAAGAATAGCACGTTTGCCGCGTGAGCCGAGGGAATTTTGCCGTAACGCGCGCGGGCCGATTCGCAGTGTTGCGAAGCGGCCAAGACCGCCTCCCGGGGGAGATGATGAAACCCATGCGTTCGATAGCATGGAGCCGTAAACCAAAGGAGCGATCCGTGCATCTCTTGCCACACCCGCCGCGGGCCAGCGCCCGGCCCCGCCAATGATGCC